>JBKCXA010000210.1:0-7394 GCA_046316935.1 Prosthecobacter sp. | reverse complement strand
GAGAGCCTCTCGCCTGCGGTCACGCTCAGTCCCGGCTCCGCCACGCTGCGCTGGACGGCCGTGCGTGGCATGTATCAAAAGGTGCAGGTCTCCACGAATCTCACCACTTGGACCGATGCCACGGCCGCATCTCAAACCTACACCACCACCGGTTCGTGGACAGACACGAGCCCCAATCCCGCGGGCAAATTCTACCGCGTGGTGTGGTCGGCGGTGCCGTGAAGTGCCTCAGGAGGCACGCGTGACCCGTTTCCAGAAGAAGTCCAGCTCGCGAGCCAGCACGCTCATCACCTGCGCTGGCGTGGCCTGGAGGGCACCGCTTTCGGATTCCTTGATGATGCGCTGCATGGCGTAGAGAGAGGCGACGCTGGTCTGGTCGAGGTGAATGGCATCGAGCATTGGCTCGACGATGGCCGGGAAGGCATCGCTCATGCGCAGGATGGACCAGCTCTGCTGCTCGCGGTCTGTCTTGAATGTGACCAGCTTCACCTTCGGCGCCGCGTCTCCGAGAGCCTGCGCGGCGGCGCTCGTCTCCGCGGCCTTGCCTGCGGCAAAGGTCGCCAGCGTGCGCCAGTAGGCCGCGTCGGCGAAACTCGCCATGCCAAACAGGATTTCGAGGCCTTGCAGTGACCACGCCATCACCTGGCGGCCCGTCAGGCCGGGCAGCTCATGCTCGCTGAGGCGCACGAGCGGGAAGCGGCGGCCCGCGAGGCGAATCAGCTCGCCCACCTTCGCATGATCCAGCGGCAGCGATTCAGCCTCGGCGGACATTTGCAGGCGCAGCGCCTCGTAGCGACCGAGCAGCACATCCCGCTCGGCTTCAGGTGCGGGCGGAGCCGTGGGAAGCGGTGGCGGTGCGTTCGGCAAGGGAGGCGGTTGCGATGGCGCAGGCTCCGGAGCCACCACCGGCTGCGGCACATGCGGCGGCGGTGGTGAAGCCGAGGGCGTGGCAGGCTGGCGGAGCTTGCCGAGCATCTCGCGCAGCTTTTCAAAGGCTCCGGTGGCCTGTGCTGACATCTCCGGTGTCGGCAGCGACGGTTCGTTTTCCTGCGGAAGAGCCGCCACAGGCTCGGCGAGACCTTCAGCAATCGTGCGAGCGTGCTCGACGGTGCCGGAATCAAAAATCTGCGCCGGGTCCGCTGGAAGCTCCGGCATGGGCGGTGGCTCGCTGATGGCCGGAATGACCGATGGAATGGTCTCAACGGCGGCGAAGCTCGTCTCGACGTTTTCATTGTCCTCAACCAAACCGCCACCAAAGGCCTCCGAGGGCGAGGGCGGTGTGTTGAGAAACACCTCCCACTGCCTCGCCAGATGCCGCAGGAAGCCACGGGCCGAAACCGAGCCCAGCGGACGGCCGAGGAAGTAGCGCTTCACATCGACGAAGGACTCGAACTCATGCCGCTGCTCCGGTGTGACATCCGCGATGTCCAGGCGCATGCGCAGCAGGTCGGCGGCATCCACCTCGGTGAGGCCGCGAAGCAGCAACTGCGAGCTCGTGAGGCGGTCCTCCATCGCACTCGGCAGATGGTGGCCGAAGGTGGCCTGCCACACATCTTGATTCAGGCTCATCACCACATGCACGCCATCCATCTCCGCCATGTCGAGCAGCAGCGCGGCGATCTTCAAACCAGCGTCCGGATTGCGGTAGTAGGCATCGAGATGGTCCACCATGACCACGACCGGCCGCCACAGACCCAGCACACGAAGAAACGTCACCGCGCCATCCTGATCTTCATCCGCGGCGAGGGCCATGAGCGGCACGCTGGATGCGGCGCTGCCTTCCTGCGCATGATGCAGCATCGCATTCATCCACATCTCGATCACTGCGGGCGTCGCAGCGACTTTTTGTGCCGCTTGATGAGTCAAAGGCTTTGTCAGCGCCGAGCCATGCCGCCGCAGCCACTCGCCGATCAACCGGGCCGAGCCGGCGGGATCGAAAATCTCCACGGGGTTGCCACTGAGCACGCGTTGCGCCTGATCGGGGTTCGCGCATGGAAGCTGGCCGGAGCCGATCAATTGCCGGACGAGATTCGCACAAACACCGGCGCAGGCTTCACGAAGCCGCGTCCAGCCCGGACGACCGGTTTCAGCCCGCGCCATGGATTCGAGGCCGCGTTTTGCTACCGACACAACGCTGATCGCGTCCTCCATGCGGAACGCGAGTGGCACCAAAACGATCTGACCGCCCGCTGCTGAGGCCAGACGACCCAGCAAATGCGTTTTGCCATAGCCTGCACGCGGCGCGGTGAGCAGCAGCAGCGGCTGACCGCCACTCGAACCGCCGAGACGCTCATCAATGGATGTCGTGAGCTGCCGCAGCACGTCCACATTCATGCCCGGCACGGAGCGTGTCTCCTCGACGGCATACGGTCCGGGGCACACATCCTCCGCGAAAGGATTCGGCAGCGACGAAGCCGCCGCCGGAGGCAGTCCCTCGGCTTCCGCAGGCAATGGTGAAAATGGCGATTCGGAGGCGTGCACGAAAACACAGCATTTATGGACGCGGCTAACTCACACGAAAGTAAGTTTTTGGTATGCGCTCCATTCTCCCGAATGAGAAAACCCGTCGTGCCCAAGGCATTCACCGCTGTCTGGAATCACTCGGAGGTGCGCACGCCTTCCAGCGTGATCTGCCACTGCTCCTGACCGCGGAAAAAGCTGCGCTGCAGCCGCATGGCCACATCCCACGGAGGTGGCGGCAGCTTGCCGATGGGCGCATTGAACCAAACGCTGTCCATCCCAGCGCCATCCTGCGTGAGCATGAGGCGCAGATGCTTGCCTTTGATGCTGCGGCCTGGAAGCTTCGGATTCACGCGACGGCACAGAAAGAGCGGCTCGGGGTTCTTTTGCCCGAAGGGCTCCATGAGCTTGTAATTCTCCAAAAACGAGAGCGTGAGGTCTTTGAGCCGCACCTCGGCATCGAGCTCCAAAACAGGCGTCATGGCCTCATCACTGAGCGCTTTGCGAGCGGCGATGGAAAACGCCTCGCGGAAGCTGTCGATCTTTGCCTCCACAACAGAGATGCCTGCGGCCATGGCATGTCCGCCACCGCCGAGCAGGAGGTCGCGGCAGATGTCGATGGCTTCGACCAGCGAGAAGCCGGGAATGCTGCGACCACTCCCCTTCCCCACCCCGTTTTCATCGAAGGAAACGAGGATGGTGGGACGATGGCAGAGTCGCGAGATACGCGAGGCGACGATGCCGATGACGCCTGGATGCCAGTTCCGCGAGCCGAGCACGATGGCGGAGAGATCATTGAGATCCCCCAGCGTGCCCAGCATGGCCTCTGCCTCGGCGTGGACGGCCTGCTCGACGTTTTGACGGTCTTTGTTTTGAGCTTCGAGCAGGTTCGCCAGCTCCGCGGCGGTCTCCATCTCGGCGGCGAGAAGCAGTTCGAGCGATTTCAGCGCCGTATCGAGCCGGCCCGCGGCATTCAAACGCGGCCCAAGGCGGAAGCTCACATGATGCGTCTGCACGAGACCATCGACCCCGGCGAGCTGCTTCAAAGCACGAAGACCAAGCCGCTGTGTCTGCGCCAGCGCCTCCAGGCCACGGCGGACGAGCAGGCGGTTCTCACTCACCAGCGGCACGAGGTCCGCCACAGTGCCGAGCGCCACGAGATCGAGCGTTTCCTTGAGGTCAAAATTCGGCGCGGGACGGGTTTTGAGCAGCGCATGCGCCACTTTGAAAACGAGACCTGCGGTGCAGAAGTAATGCCAGTCCTCGCCGAGCTTCGGATTCACCAAAGCGAGGCACTTGGGCCGCCCGAGCGGCGAGAGCTCATGGTGATCGACGATGACGCAATCGACGCCCTGCTCCGCCAGCCAAGCGGCTTCATTTAAAGAGGTGGTGCCGCAGTCCAGGGCGATGAGCAGATCAGGCTTGCCAAACAACTCAAAGCATTTGGCGAGTCCATCGCTGCTCAAACCATAGCCCTCCTCCATGCGCGACGGCAGAAACAGGTTCGTCTCCAGCCCGTAGGCCTTCAAAACGAGGTGCAGCAAAGCCATCGAGGTCACGCCATCGACATCGTAGTCCCCGTAGAGCACGACACGCTGTTTTTCGTCCACCGCCTTCAGGATGCGATCTACCGCGGCGGGCATTTCCGGCAGCAGCCGGGGATCACCGAGCGTGGCCAGCTTGGGCACGAGGAAGTCACGCGCCTTTTCAGCCGTGGTGATGCCTCGCTGCGCCAAAAGGTGAGTCAGCAGCGGCGGCAGACCGGTTTCAGCCGCCAGTTCGGCCGCACCATCGGCAGCTGGCTTCACGAGCCAGCGTGGCGGGCAGATAAACATAGCGGGAGTTTCGGACATGCGTTGATTGCGAATAATTTGTTTCCTTGTATGGAGCCTGCGCGGCGGCTAGTCAAAGAATCGCTACTCAGCGCACGAACAGGCCCCGCCTCTGGAAGAAACAATGCACGCAGAACACGCAGGAAGATGGTGGCTCGCGGCGATGGCAGTCGTGCTTATCGCTGCCGGATCGTTTTTTGCCTGGCGGCTCTGGCTTTCATATCAAATGACCTCCGTGAGCCGCTCGTGGCCGGAGGTTACATGCCAGATCGAAGCCTCGCGCATCGTCAGCACGCGTCCCACGCCCACTTCGCCGCTCGCTCATCGTGTGGAGATCCGATACCGCTATGACTTTGGCGGCACTTCGCATGTTTCGACACGCGTCCGGCATGTCGAAGCAGCTCCCAGCGCCCATCTCGATAAAGTCCAGGCCGTGCAGCAGCAGTTCCCAGCAGGCACGCAGCAGGTCTGCCGGGTCAATCCCACGAATCCCGCCGAGTCTGTACTCATCCCCGGCACGCGGGCCGCGCTTTACTCGATCTGGTTTCCTCTTCTTTTCGTCGCCGGCGGCATCGGCATGCTGATGGGCATTTTTCGCCGCCGGATCACGACTGCCACCTCATGAAGCTCGAACAACACGTCACCTCGCCCGGCACTCTCCTGCCATTTCTATTTGAAGCCTTTGCCGAGGTCAAAAAGACCAAGGTCCGCCAGTGGCTCAAGCACGGCGCCGTGCAGGTGAACGGTCGCGCGATCACGAAATTCGACCACACCTTGAAGCCAGGCGACAAAATCGCCATCCGACCGCAGAAGAAGCCGGTCGAGGAACTTTCCCCCCTGCCCCCGGGACTCAAAATCCTGCACGAGGACGACACCCTGCTCGTTGTCGAAAAACCCGCCGGCTGGCTCACCATTGCCAAGGACTCCGGCAAAGGGCGGAACATCTACTCCGTGCTCATGGATCATGTGCGCTCCGTCACGCCGAAGCTCCGCGTGTGGATCGTACACCGTCTCGATCGCGAAACCTCCGGACTCATCGTCTTTGCCAAGACCGAGGAAGCGAAACGCCACCTCCAGCAAAACTGGCAGGACTTCGAAAAACGCTACCTCGCGATCACCGAAGGCATCCCCGCCAAAAAAGAAGGAACCTTCTGCTCCCATCTCGACGAGTCGAATCCGCTGCGAGTTTACTCCGCGCCATCCTCCGAAGACACTCGCGAGGCCATCACGCATTACCGTGTGCTCAAGACCGGGCAGGGCCGCGCTTTGATCGAACTCGATCTCGAAACCGGACGTCGTCACCAGATCCGCGTCCAGCTCTCCGATGCCCGCTGCCCCGTGCTCGGCGACCTCCGCTATGGCTCCAAGAACGATCCCGCCAAGCGGCTCGCCCTTCATTCCAGCCAGCTCATCTTTCAGCATCCGGAAGACGGTCGCACGATGCGCTTTGATTCGCCCCTGCCGAAAAACCTCGCTGAGTTGATCTGAACCAAGCCCTCTTCGTTCTCAAAAATCGAAGCCCCGGGTCTCACAAGGAAACCCGGGGCTGGTCTAGAGAGGGAGAAGGAAACTTGATCAAGCGTCAGCCGTCTCGGCCCCCTTGTGGCCGAGCTGCTTTACCGCGAGATTCAACTGATCGTATTCGATCGGCTTCTTGATGACCGTGACCGGCCCGTGGGAGAGAATGCGGCTGAGGATCTCCGAATCCGGATAGCCCGTGATCACCACGATCGGCAGATCAGGATACAGCGCCTTCAACTGGGAGTAAACCTCGTCACCGGAAACATCTGGCAGTTTCAGATCGAGAAACACGAAGTCGAACTTCTGCTTCTTGGCCATGGCGATGGCCTCAGCGCCTGTTCCAACGACGAGGCGTCCAAAACCAGCCTTCTTGAGGAACTGCTTAAAGAGAGCCTGGAGCGCAGGGTCATCGTCAACGACCAGCACGGTCGGCTGACCACCCTCTTCCTCTTTGCGCAGCACATCGCGATCAAGCAAGCTGCGCTTGATGCGCCAGCGACCTCCGATTTGCACCGCAGGGAGCTGTCCCCGCTGGACGAGATAATAGACAGTCGGCAGCGGAATGCGGAGGTATTCCGCAGTCTCTTTAACTGTCATAAGTTCGGGCGGTGCTGTATCGGCCATAAAGGATGTGGTTGAGAGTCTAGGCGGGGGTTGTTGGAAAAATGGAAGAGAACTGCGTGAGAGAGAATGAGCGCTGGCAGTATAGGAATTATGATCTCAAACGCTTTAAGCTATCAGGAAGACGAACGACTATCGGGAATAATTGGTAGATTTGCGAATTCTTGTCACAAATGCAACACCAAACTACCACTGCATGCAAATCTTCCGAAATCGTGAAGTCTTTCATACAAATCACCCTGAATTACAAGGAAGGAACCTGCTAGAGCCAGTGCACACTTCTCTCCGCGTTCCCACTTTCGACGGGCCAGCAGACTGAATTAGCCAGCACCTTTAGATTTACCATTAGAATGCCTCCCAAATGGACTCGCCTATTTTATGGTATTCAGATCGCAACCACCATACCAAAGGTGCCTCCTCTTTCTATTGGTTAGCAATGCACTCACCCAGGGAGAAAGGTTCACCCCGAAGCCACCTCCAGCCTTCTACGCAGCTCACTTTCAAGTCGCCGAGTCCAAGCCATTCAGCCGATCACGGAATGGAACACTTCCCACTCTTTTTCCGCTACTCACACCTCGTAAAATGAGGGATCTCAAAGAACGCCTCCACAAGGTTACAACCCTTGTTCCAGCCACCGACTTTTGAGAAGGGGCCTCAAGGTAAAGAGACCGAAAACAGCGGGCAAAGCGCCCCTCGCGCGAGCCAATCTAGAAGGAAAACACGCCCCTTCCCTGACCGGGTAGCGGCGCATTTGATTCTCAAATTTACAATTTTGTGATTATTTTCTGAAATCATGGTTGCAATGGTTCTCATAAGTGGTTATAATTCCCACAACACTGAGAAACGCCATGAACGCCGCACGCAACATCCTCCTCGCCGCCTCCGCCCTCCTCCTCGCGGCCTTCGTTGCTCCCGCCTCCGCCCAGCAAGGCTACTACGCCGCCGGCTACTACGCCGCCA
>JBKCXA010000209.1:0-8605 GCA_046316935.1 Prosthecobacter sp. | reverse complement strand
AAAGAGCGGCTCAAAAAAATGGTGTCCTGAAGCTGGGCGGTAGACCTCCAGCAGGATTGGACATGGTGCTTGATGCGCTGTTCTTCCGGCTGAGAAATGCAGGACCTTGGCGTGACCTTCCCGATGTCTTCGGCCCCTGGCGCACCATCTATGGCTGGTATCAGCGGCTGGCTCGGCAAGGCATCTGGGAGCTGCTGCTGCTGCGATTGGCGGCTGGTGCCAAAAGCAGGATCCGACTGGTCGACGGTACGCATGTGGTGGTGCACCAATGCGCCGCCAATCCCGCCGGAGGAGCTCAGAAGCAGGCGATGGGCCGCACGCGTGGCGGACGCAATACCAAGATCATGGCGCTGACCGACGGTCGTGGTCTGCCAGTGAAGCTGTTGCTTATCGAAGGCCAGGCTTACGAGGGCAAATATGTCATCCCGTTGCTCGAAGCGCCTGAGGGACTGCTGGTAGTGGGCGACAAGGGCTTCGACAGCGATCCCCTCCGTCAACAACTTGAGCAGCTTGGAGCCTCTCATTGCATTCCCAGCAAGTCGAACCGGTGCAAGAAGCGCAGGCTCAACAAGAAGCTCTATCGTCAGCGCTACAAGGTGGAGAACTACTTCTGCCGCCTGAAGCGCTGGGCCTCAGCAAGTACGCGCCGCGATAAACTTGCCTCCCACTTCCTTGCTCTCATTCAATTTGCGTCCGTCATCGATTGGCTTCGCTATGGCTGTTGAGGGTTTTCAAACACGACCTAATGGCACTGCATTAGGGTCATCACCTTTTGTTTGATCCCAAACCGAAAAAATCGCGATTTTGTTCCCATCTCGAAGCTGCTGGATACCAAAGTAGCCTGTATTCCATCCGCAGATTGCAAAGTATGACCCGTCAGAAGAGTCGAGTACTGTCGCCTCGTTGTAGAACAAGCTACAAACTGGTGCCTCCCAGTTAAAGTAGATTGAGCTAGCAGCTTTGGGCTGAAGGTGTGTTGGATTCGATGTCTGCATAACCGTGGGAATGATTCTCACGTCCTTTATATAGTCTAAAGCTGTTTGAAAAGGAGTAGAGGCATTGGATCAGGCAGATAGAGAGATGACCACTTTGCTGGCGCTGAGCCCCACTTTCCCCAAAATTCGCGTCCAAAACCGGTCCGGCAGCTCCTTATATAGGTTGAAATGAACCGGCTCCGACTTTTTCCTTCTCTCTTTCTGCTCACTGGCTTCGTGGCGCTGCCTGCTTTGGCGGCGGATGATGATGCGCAGCGGGCGGCGATGACGTTTTTTGAGAAGGAGGTGCGGCCGATCTTGGTGAACCGCTGCTACGAGTGCCACAGCAATACGAAGCAAAAGGGCGGCCTGCGGGTGGACCACATCGGCTACCTCAAGACGGGCGGTGACACAGGCCCGGCAGTGGTGCCGGGGCAGCCATCGAAGTCGCCGCTGATGGAGGCGATTCGCTGGACGAATGAGGACTTCCAAATGCCGCCGAAGAACAATGGCGGGAAGATGCCGGACGCGGAGATCGCGATCCTGGAGAAGTGGATTCAAATCGGTGCGCCGTGGCCGGAGGATGGCTCGAAGAAGGTGGTGGTGACGGAGGGCGGCTTCACGGAGGAGCAGCGAAATTACTGGTTCTTTCAGCCGGTGAAAAAGGTGTCGCCACCTGATGCGGGCGGGAAGTGGGTGCGCAATGATGTGGACCGCTTCATCGCGGCGAAGCAGGCGGAGATGAAGTTGAAGGCTGCGCCGGAGGCTGATCGGCACGAGCTGGCTCGTCGCGTGTATTTTGACCTTCACGGTCTGCCGCCGACGAAGGAGCAGATCGATGCCTTTGTGAATGACAAGGACCCGAAGGCCTATGAAAAGCTCGTGGATGAGCTGCTGGCCTCGCCACGCTATGGCGAGCGCTGGGCGCAGCACTGGCTGGACCTCGTGCGCTATGCGGAGAGCGATGGTTACAACGCGGACGAGTATCGCCCCTCGGTGTGGCCGTATCGCGACTACGTCATCAAGTCGCTCAACGACGACAAGCCGTATAACCAGTTCGTCAAAGAGCAGCTCGCGGGCGATGAGATGGCTCCGAATGATCCGAACGTGCTCATCGCCACCGCCTTCCTGCGTCATCCGGTGTATGAGTGGAACCAGCGCGATGCCCGCGGCCAGTGGGACATCATCCTCACCGACATGACGGATACCACGGGCGAGCTTTTCCTCGGGCTGAGCATGGGCTGTGCGCACTGCCACAATCACAAGTTCGATCCCATCCTGCAAAAGGACTACTACCGCCTGCGGGCCTTCCTGGCACCGGTGCAATGGCGCGATGACATGACGCTGGCGACGACGGCGGAGAAGAAGGCTTTTGCCGAGCAGCAGGCGAAGTGGGAGGCCGCCACGGCGGAGATTCGCGCGAAGATGGAGGCGCTGACGAAGCCGCTGATCGAGCCGAAGGTCGAGCGGGCACTCACACGCTTCACGGATGACCTCCAAGTGATGACGCGGAAGCCTGCGGACAAACGCGATGCACTGGAAAAGCAGCTCGCGGGTCTCGTCGAACGCCAGATGACGGTGGAGCGCAAGCGCTTTGACCCGATGAAGAGCCTCAAAACGGACGAGCAGAAAGCGGAATACAAGGCGCTGGAAGAGGAGCAGAAAAAGTTCGACCACCTGAAGCCGAAGCCGCGGATGGAAGCCTTTGTGGCGACCGATGCGGGACCCAAAGCGCCCCCGGTGGCGATCAAGACCCGTAAAGGCGAGCAGGAGATCGAGCCGGGCTTCCTCTCGATCATCGACACCAGCCTGCCGAAGATCAAAGCTACGAAGACCTCCACCGGCCGCCGCACCGCATTGGCGGAGTGGATCACGCGGCCTGACAACCAGCTCTCGACTCGCGTGATCGTGAACCGCGTGTGGCAGTATCACTTCGGGCGCGGCATCGTGGCCACCGCGAGCGATTTCGGCAAGCTGGGCGAGGCACCGACGCATCCCGAACTGCTCGATTATCTCACGACGAAGTTTGTGAAAGGCGGCTGGCATTTGAAGCCGCTTCATCGTGAGATCATGCTCTCCGCCGCCTATCGTCAAACAGCGCGTCACGAGCCGGATGCGGTCGCGTTGAAGGTCGATCCTTCGAACCGCTACCTCTGGCGCTTCAATCCGCGTCGTCTCGATGCCGAGCAGGTGCGCGATGCGTTGCTCGCGGTCAGTGGCGAGCTCGATGCCGCGGCCGGTGGAGCCTCCGGTGATGGCAACAGCACCCGCCGCTCGGTTTACACGATGAAGAAGCGCAACAATCCGAACGAGCTTCTTCGTGCGCTCGACATGCCGGCGGGCTTTGCGAGCACCGCCGAGCGTCAGAGCACCACCACGCCGACGCAGGCGCTGCAATTGCTCAATGGCGACTGGCTGCTCGCCCGTGCTCGCAAGCTCGCTTCACGCGTGGAAGGCATCGACGATGCCTGGATGGCCGTTTTGGGTCGCCCACCGACGCCGAAGGAAAAAGCCACCGCCGAGGCCTTTTTGGAGAAACGGGCCGGAACGACCTCAGCGAAGGTTTTGGAGGCCGCCGAGAACCGCGAGAGCGGCGATGCATTCAAAGAGAACAGTCCGCATGAGCGCCTGCTGATCAACACGAACGAGAAAGAGGGTGATGAGTTCAGCGTGGAAGCCGTCGCGAAGCTCAACAGCGTCGATGTGAATGCCTCCGTGCGCACTTTGGTCTCTCGCTGGAACGGCGGCAAAGACAGCCTCGAAGCGTTCGGCTGGAGCCTCGGCGTGACCGGCGAGAAATCGCGTTACAAGCCGCGCAATGTGATCGTGCAGGTGGTGGGCGAGGATGAGAACTCGAACATTGGCTATCAGGTCGTGGCATCAAACATCCACATCGAGCTGGGCCGTCGCTATCACTTCGCGGCGCGTGTTTCCTGCACCGGCAAGAACATCACCTTCACCGTGCGCGATCTCGATACGCCCGGCGCCGCCGTGCAGTCCGCCGTGGTGCCGATGGACATCCGCTCGAAGCTCAGCCTCGGCTCCTCCCAACTCGTCATCGGCGGCCTGAACAAGCGCTCGCCCTCGCATCAATGGGACGGCAACATTGAGGCCGTGCGCATTGCCACCGGCTATCTCGCCGACAAAGCGCTGAACGCCGATCCGGAGAAATGGAGCGCTGGTTTCGTCGTCTGGCGTGCCGCCGATGCGCTGAACTCGCAATACGCCTGGAGCGGCAGCGACGTGAAGAGCGTCGAGGACGCCGATCCCTTCCGCCAGGCGATGAACGACCTCTGCCAGGTGCTGCTGAACACGAACGAGTTTTTCTACCTGCATTGAGAACGACATGCCTGCGAGGGATTTCCCCCGCTTGACCGTTGGGGGCCGTGTCGTTAGGCTCGCCCCATGATCTCCCGGAAAGCCATCCAGCAATACTGCGACGCCATCGCGGCCGCGTTCAAGCCGCGGAAGATCATTCTTTTTGGCTCCTATGCCTATGGCACGCCTGATGAGGACTCTGATGTGGATGTGATGGTGGTGATGCCCAAGAATCGCTTCCGTCGTGATTTGGGCTTCAAGATGCGAATGAAAGTGCCCGCCTCATTTCCCGTGGATGTGCTCGTGGAGCCTGAAGACCGGCTTCATGCGCGCATCCTGGACCGTGAATCCTTCATCCTCGACATTACCGAAAAGGGGAGGGTTATGTATGAAGGCGTCCACGCGTGAGTGGATCAAAAAAGCGGAATCTGACTGGCTGCTGGCAGTCTCTTTGATGCGGCGGCGCAAGCCTCCTGTCAGGGACCAGGTTTGTTTCCACTTCCAGCAGTCGGCGGAGAAGTATGTGAAGGCACGCATGGAGGAAGCGGGCATCCGAATCCCGCGAATCCACCAGATCGACCAACTCATCCAGCTCGTGCTGAGCATCGAACCACTTTGGTCTGCTCTCATGTCAGCGGCCAGCCGCATCAGTGACTATGCGGTGCGTATCCGCTACCCCGGCAATGAGGCCACGGCAGCCGAGATGAAGCGTTGCCATGCGGATGCCAAAGCGATTCGCGCGGAGGCACGGACAGCTTTGGGACTGTGATCGGAAGCTTGGATGCGATTTTTTGTGTCAAAAAACGGGTCGTGACGGCCTTTAGGTGAGGAAGAGAGTTTCCGTTTACCGTTTAAACCCATCACCATCATGCGCTGCAATCGTTACGACCATCCCACGTCGCGTCGCGACTTCCTGCAAACGGCCGGCTGCGGCTTTGGCTCGGTCGCTTTGGCCGCGCTGATGAGCCAGGAGCAGGCCTCGGCGGCACCGCTGCGTGTCGCGCATCGCCCGGCGAAGGCGAAGAGCGTCATCTTCCTCTTCATGGAGGGCGGCCCGAGCCATCTCGACACCTTCGACTACAAGCCGCTGCTGAACAAACTCGCCGGCCAGTCGCTGCCCGCGAGCTTCAAGGCGCCAATCACCGCGATGGGCGAGACCAAATCGCCGATCCTCGAGTGCAAGCGCACCTGGAAACAGCATGGGCAGGGTGGTTTGTGGATCTCCGACTGGTTCAGCAACGTCGCGATGCATGCCGATGACCTCGCGGTGATTCATTCGTGTGCATCCAGCGGCATCAACCATGCCGGCGGCGTGTGCTCGATGAACACCGGCTCCGTCTTCGGAGGCCGTCCATCACTCGGTGCCTGGGCGCAGTATGGGCTCGGCACCACGAACAGCAATTTGCCAGGCTTTGTCGTCATCAAGGACAGCGAAGGCACCGTGGTGAATGGCGTGCGCAACTGGGGCAACGGCTTCATGCCCGCCGTGTATCAGGGCGTGGAGTTCAGCTCCGAGGGCACGCCCATCAAATACCTCGACAACCCCAAGGGCGTCGATCGCGTGCGCCAGCGTGACAAGCTGGACCTGCTCGGTGCTTTGAACCGCGACTACAATGCCACACGTGCGAGCAACACCGAACTCGACGCCCGCATCAAAGGTTACGAACTTGCCTATCAAATGCAGGCGGAGGCACCTGAGGCCGTCGATTTGAGCAAAGAGAGCGAAGCCACCAAGAAGCTCTACGGCATGGACAACGAGGCCACGGCCGTTTTTGGCCGCAACTGCCTCCTCGCGCGTCGCCTTGTCGAAAACGGCGTGCGCTTTGTGCAGCTCTACAGCGGTGCTGGCAGCAAGTGGGACGCGCACAAGGGCATCGAGGTGAATCACGGGAAGTATTGCAACTCCGTCGATAAACCCATCGCCGGCCTGCTCTCCGATTTGAAGGCCCGTGGCCTGCTCGATGAGACCCTCGTCATCTGGGGCGGTGAATTTGGCCGCACGCCCATGTCCGAGCAAGGCGATGGCCGCGACCACAACCCCACCGGCTTCACCATGTGGATGGCCGGCGGCGGCGTGAAAGGCGGCCAGACCTACGGCGCGACCGACGACCTCGGCTTGTATGCCGTCGAGGACCGACTGCATGTCCACTCGATCCACGCGACGATCATGTATCTGCTCGGATTGGATCACACCAAGCTCACCTACAATCACAAAGGCCTGCCCGAACGCATCGACCAGAACGAAGGGCATCCTTTGACGCGGTTGTTGGGGTGATTTTTGGGATTGAATGGAATTGGCGGTTGAGGTCGTCTGACTACGCTCAGCCCATGCTTCCTCATTTTCCGATTCCCCCGAGCGGTTCGTCGTTTGTTGGAGCCCTCCATGCCTTCAGCGGCCACTCGTTGCTGGGGGCGATGCTGGTCGGCCTGCTGGCCATCGATGCCGAGGCGCAGTCGGAATCACCGAAAGAGCCCGGGGAGGTTCCGGCCAAGGCGCTGCCGGTGGACGAGGTGGAAAAGCCGGACGCTCCGGCTGAGAAGCCGCCGCTGCGCACTCCGCTGACCACGTTTGGTGGACTGAACTGGGTGAACAAGCAGATCCAGCGCAACCTGAAGGGCGCCGCGCAGACCGCCTTCAATCTGCCCGTGACCGACGTTCCCGGACTCGGTGCCCGGGTGAGCGGTCGCTATGAGCTGCAAAGGCTTGGGGCTCACTTTCGCCGGTCGGATCAGATCACCTGGACGCTGAGCTACGGCACGGGTTTCAATCCCGCAGGACTCGCCCTGAGTGTCGCGGGCAGCAGTGTGCCTCTTTCGGTGTCGGGCGGAGTGTCCCGCACCCAGTCGTTCCTCTTCACCCGGCAATCACCGGACTACTGGAAGATGGCGCTGGACGGCGTGTACCTGCCCACCTCGGTGCCGCGATCGAGCGCAAACATCGACACCATTGATGTCGGCACGATGGTCAGCCTGCCGGTGCAGACCTCACTCGGACCGGGCATCGGGATGGAGAAGGTCATCCCGCTGTTTGGCAAGGTGCTCGGTGACCAGGCGATCATCGCCAAGGCCGGAGCGAATGGAAATCTGAGCGTGAGCGGTTCTTTCGATGTGCATTTGTTCCGACGCAGCGAGCAATCGGTCGGGCTGCTGATTCAATCCAACTCCAGCGACGGCTACACGGCCGGCATCGACGTGCGGGTCGGCACGCAATACCTCAATGAACTGACGGAGGGTGAATACCGGCTGGTGACCCGGCGGGTGGAGAGGAAACTGAGCTTTGCCCCGCTCTCGGCCACACTGGCCGCAGGCTCGCGGAGCAGTGGGGCGACGCTTTATCATGAGTTTGATCTCTCGCGGGCGGATCACCGCGAGGCTTTTGACAGCCTGTGGAGCCAGCTTTCCGCGGCGATCCCAGTTTTCAGCACGGCGAACGATCTGCGCAACGTGCGCGACGCCGCGTGGTATCAACTCAAGGGCGGTGCCGACTCGATGGAAGCCGTGCATGCAAAGCGTGTCGCCGGGCTGCATGGGAACGCTTCCACCCTCGTGCGGGCGGTCACGCATGCGGGCAGTTCGTTCAGCCGCAGCGTCGGGGCCAACCTCCCGCTGGCGGTGAAGGTGGATGCGCATGTCCTGCGTCGTTTCAACAAGTACACCATCCACGATGGCAGTTCCAAAGGCCTGTTCGCCGCCCAGGCGGAGTCGCAGAGCGGCCACGGCTCTCGGTGGTTGATGGGCTTTGCCGGCGAGGGGGAGGTGCTGGAGAGATCGCTGGTGCGCAGTGTGTCATCCGATCCGGCCAGCACGACGAAGGACGGCATCACGGAGATCGGGCGTGAGCACCACATCTCGGTGAACCATGTGGATGCGAAGGAGGCCGGGCGCATCCTGGCGGAGTTCGCGATCAAGCTGGGGCCGGTGATGTTTGATTCTGTCGCGCCGCAGATCCTGCATTCGTTGAGCACGGCGGAGAAGAACGACGGTGTCGCGGCCTTTGAGCTCACGGCGGCGTTGACGGAAAAAGGCACCGCGGCGCTGTTTGAGGTGCTGGCCCGCCATCTGCATCTGGAGCCGAAGGAGGGTGAGCTCATCCTCGCCTCCCTGCTGCGCAGCAAGTTTGACCAGTATCGGAGCGCGCTGGGCGAGATCCGGCTGATCGATCCGGAGCAGACGGCGCTCGGCGAGTTTCAGCGGCAGGGGAAATCGCTCGAGCATGTGCTGCTGGGTGCCGGTGACCGGGAGCAGGACTCGCTCAAGACAACCGCGACGTTTCTGAACACGATGTATCGCACCTGGGCGGAGGCCTCCGAAAG
>JBKCXA010000208.1:0-5165 GCA_046316935.1 Prosthecobacter sp. | reverse complement strand
TTTGTCCGCTGATCAATCCGGACACGCTGCCGCTGATGGACAAGATGTGTGAGTGGTATCCAGACACGAGCGTGGTGATCGATCACTTTGCCCGCCTGGGGATGGCGGGCCAGCCGAAGGAATCGGAGGTGGCGGCGTTGCTGAGGATGGCTCGACATCGCCTCACGCATGTGAAGGCGAGCGCGTTTTATGCGCTGGGAGCCAAAAAGCCGCCCTACCTCGACATGGGGCCGCTCATCCGCCGGGTGCGGGATGCGTTTGGTCCGCAGCGGGTGATGTGGGCGAGCGACTGTCCTTTCCAGGTCGATCCGGGACATAATTACCACGATTCGATCTCGCTGATTCGTGACCGGGTGGATTTCCTGACGGAGTCGGACAGGGCCTGGATGCTGCGCGGGACGGCGGAGAAGGTGTTCTTCTCGTGAAAGTCCTGCGGCAACGTTTCATGTTTCACGTTCCGGGTTTCATGGAACTTGGCACATGAAACTTTGAACTCGAAACTCACCCCTTCTGTGGCCAGCGCGGGTAGCCGCTGATGTGGACGTTGTCGCCCATGGGCATGACTTTGGTGTGATCGAGCTCAACAGAGGCGGGCAGGGCGGGCCCGGCGAGGGAGGGACGGCCGCCACCGCAGAGCAGGGGAGCGATGTACCAATGGACCTCATCGACGAGTTGCTCACGGAAAGCATGACCTAGAATGATGCCGCCGCCTTCGATGAGCACGGTGACCACACCGCGCTCGCTGAGCTGGCGGAGCACGTCCCGGAGCTCGATGCCCTGCATGACCAGCGTGCGCTCCTTGTAAGCATCGGTGAACAGATGGCTGTCCGCCGGAATCTCCCCACTGCGGGTGAGAATGACCCGCCAGGGCTGCTCCTTGCCGGTGGCGGCGCAGCCATCACGCAAGGTCAGGCGCGGATTGTCCTTCCGCACGGTTTCGCCACCCACGAGGATGGCATCGGCACGCAGACGCAGGCGGCGGCCATGAATGCGGGCGGCATTGCTGGTGAGCCACTGGCTTTCTCCCGCCGGGCGGGTGATGCGCCCATCGAGGCTCTGACCAGCCTTGGCAATGACATAAGGAATGCCGGTGGTGATCCATTTGGCAAAGGGCCGGATGAGATCGCGGCATTCCTCAAGGAGCGTGCCAGATTTCACACTGATGCCAGCGAGGACGAGAATGTCCCGCGCCCGCTGGTGATGAGCCGGATTGGGATCATCGGCTCCATAGACCACACGGCGGATGCCGGCGGCCTGGATGGCCTCGGTGCATGGACCGGTGCGGCCATGGGTGCAGCAGGGCTCGAGCGTGACGTAGATGGTGGCGCCGGGGAGGAGTTTCGGATGATTCGTCTTGGCATCTTTGATCGCCTCGATCTCGGCATGAGGGCCGCCTGCCCTGGCATGGAAGCCCTGACCGATGACGCGATCCTGGGCCACGATGACAGCACCAACCGGCGGATTCGGGCTGGTGAGGCCGATGCCGCGTTTGGCTTGGTCGATGGCCAGGTGCATCCAGCGGGCGTCGGGGTCGATTCGGTCGGAGAAAGCCATTGGGAGTCGTTTTTTTACTCAGGTTCAGGCCCGTCTGCCAATGAGATGATTGTATATTTACCGTCAAACTTGCCTCACTCCCCGCTCGCGGCGAGACTGGAGTCCCGGCGTGAAACTCTCCGAAAAAGCCTCCCTCTACCGCGAACTGGCCAAGCTGGTGGGCGCTTCCTTTCACCTTGATCGGACGTTGGAGCTGCTGCTGGGCCAGCATCCCTCCCACGCCCGGCGCACCTGGCTGCAAGGCCTGCAGAAGGGCCTGGCCGCAGGGCAAGGTGTGGCTGAGGCGGTGGGGACACACAACGCGGCCTTCTCCGATGGCTTGGAGATCACCTTGATTTCCGCCGGGGAACGCAGCGGGCGGTTGGCGGATGCCTTCGGGCATCTGGCGCGGTATTTTGAAGCTTGGGAACTGGGCCTGCGCCAGATGCGTGGCGCGATGATCTACCCCTTGGTGCTGGTACATTTCGGCGTGATGCTGCCGGAACTCCCCGCCATCGTCACCGAGAGCATGCAGGCCGGGGAGTCTCATCCAGTGAGACGGCTCGTGCTCACGCTCCTGGTGCTGTGGCTCATCATGCTGCTGCTCTTCATGGGCTGGAGATGGCTCTCCCGGAAGGGCGTCGAATCCGCCGAGGTGGAAGCATGGCTGTGGCGCATCCCGCTCATCGGCAGCGTGCGGCGTCACTGGGCGCTGGCCCGCTTTTCCCAGGTCTTTCACGCCTGCCTGCTGGCGGGAATGCGCATGACAGAATGCATGCAACTCTCTGGCGAGGCGGCGCACAGCGGCGTGCTGCGCCAGGCCTCGGAGGATGCGGCAAAAAAGATCGCGCAGGGGGAAATGATCGCCGGAGCGATGGCGGACGTGCATGGTTTCCCCATCACCTTTGTCCATAGCGTGTCCACGGCCGAGGAGGCGGGCACGCTGGATCGAGAGATGAACTCGTGGGCTGCCGCGGAGATGATCGATGCTCAGGAAGCGCTGCAACGTGCCAGCGCCTGGCTGCCCAAGCTCTTCTATGCGGGCGTGGTGTTGTATGTGGCCTGGCGTATCATCCACATGGTCGCTGGCTACTACGGCGAGATCGGACGGCAACTGGAGGCGCTTTGAGCCTTTCTCAAGATGCCGCTGCCTGAGGCTGGAGCAGTCCACGACGCACCATGAATTCCTCGGCGAGCGAACGGTAAGCGACTGCACCGCGGCCACTGGGCTCATACTCGATGATGCTTTTGCCAAAGCTGGGCGCCTCGCCGAGACGGACGGTGCGCGGGATGACGGTGTTATAGACGACCTCGGCAAAGTAGTTCCGCACGTCGTTGACGACTTGATTGGCGAGGTTTGCCCGGCTGTCGAACATGGTCATTACGATGCCTTCGAGCTGCAAATTGGGATTGGCACCGCAATCGCGGATCTGCTGGACGACGTTGACGATCTTCGACAGGCCTTCGAGGCCGAAGTATTCGCACTGGATCGGCACGAGCAATTCATCGGCGCAGGCCAGTGAACTCGTCATGAGCACGCCGAGGCTTGGCGGGGTGTCGAGGATGGCGTAATCGAAGTGGCCGCTCTGGCGGATGGGGTCCAGCACCTCCCGCAGGCGGGCGAGGTGGTTACCGGTCTGCGCCAGCTCGATTTCACAGCCCGCGAGTTCTTGGTGCGAGCGGATGATGCTCAGATTGGGGAGCCGGGTGCTGCGGATGAACTGCCGGGGATCGGCACCTTCTACGAGGGCCGGGTAAAGGCTGCCACGTTCTTCCTGAGCCAGGCCGAGGCCGCTGGTGGCATTGGCCTGCGGATCGAGATCGACGAGCAGCACTCGCACGCCGCGCTGGGCGAGGCAGGCGGAGAGATTGACGGCCGTGGTCGTCTTTCCGACCCCGCCTTTTTGATTGGTGATGGCTACGATCCGCATGATGAGAGTGTTCCGTTCGAGAGAGGGCGGAGTTTGGCGAGAAACCTTTCTCCGCGCCAGAAAAGAAATGCATCCCGCCAAGATCCTGACGAGAGTTTGAACTGACAAGGTCCGTCATTTTCGCTAAAAGAGAAAAATGAGCTTCCTGCACGGGTCACCTACTCTGATGCTATTTCTTGCCGTTGTAACCACGCTTTTCGCCCAGCAGACGCCGCAGCTGGTGCGCCTCGGCGACCTAAATACGAGTCAAGTAGTGCTGGAGGCCGTGGCGGGCGGGGCAGGGCAAACGCGCAGCGTTGCTCTGTTTCGCGGGACGGACGGTGAGCACGGGGATGAGGTGTGGATCGCTCACGACGGCGCGGCACGGCTGGCCCGTGATGTGAGACCGGGGCCTGAATCGAGTGATCCGGGCGGTTTTGCACCGCTGGGCACGGCGTATTTTACCTGCGTGGCGGATGATGGCGTGACGGGGCCTGAGGTGCGGGTGTTTGATACGGATGGATATCTGACAAGCAATGGCTTGATACAGACCGACCTGCGTCCAGGTGCCCATCACACGGCGCCGGTGCTTCTGGGCAGCGGCAATGGAATCGTGTGGTATGCGATGGATGAGTTGGATGCGGGGGGCAGCGCATCACAGTCGGTGTGGGCCTTTTCGGCGAATCAGATGCCGCAGCGAGCAGGGAGCTATCAGCGTGGCACGGTGCAGCAGGCTTCCGTGGTTCCAGGGACATCCCGCCTTTGCTTCATCGCGCGAAGGCATTTTGAGAGTGATCTGAATCTCTTCACGGTGGATGGCATCCAGCAGGCGTTCAGATGCGGGGCCATGGGCAGCCCCGCCGAGGCGGAGCCGCTGCCACAGCCTGCGTATGCGGCGACGAGTTCATTTGTGTGCTTCCGGCAGGTTTACGGGAATGCCTCGCTGATAGCCTTCCATTTCGCGAGCTCTCAAATCGTTATGCTTCAGGCGCTCAGTCCCTCGGTCACCCCGTTGCTTGCCTCGAATGGAACGGCCCGTGTGTGTTTCGCGGGTTATAACTCCGCGAATGGCATCGAACTGTGGTCAACGCAGGGCACGCCGGCCACCACGCAGCGGGTGAGCGATCTCGCGCCAGGCACCGCGAGCAGCTATCCGAGCCGCATTCACATGGTGCCGGGTGGGCAGGGTGTATTTTTCCAAACGGGTCCGGAAGGTGGCGATCGCAATCTTTACTATGCCTCCCGTGCGTTTGACCTCCCGACCTTTCAACTGATCTCCAACCAGGCCCACCTTGGAAGCAACTTCACCATTGTCTCCAATTATGAAATGGCCTTCACGGCACCCAGTGGAGGCGATAACTATCTTTGGCTGGGAGATGGCAGTTCAGGCTCGCTAAACCAGCTGGATACCGGATCGGCCATCCACCGCCTGTGGCGTCCAGTCTCCTTCGACTCATCCAGCCGACGTTTGAACTGGCTGACGGACACGAATACGCAGTATCGGATTGGCACACTCGGCAGTGGCTCGCAGACGTCCACGTTGCTTAACATGGAAAAACCAGCCTCCGGCGGGCATCTGCCGGTGGTTTTTCAGGGGGCACCGGCCAGTCGGGTCTATGTGGTCGGAGAGGATCATGATCCCCAACGACGGCTTTGGCAGCTCGATGGCACCGGCATGAGTCCCACTGAGCTTCTGCCGCTGATTCCCTCCAACGCTTACCC
>JBKCXA010000207.1:0-3306 GCA_046316935.1 Prosthecobacter sp. | reverse complement strand
ATCTTCGTGAGCAGGCAGGTGCCGGCTTTGGAGTCCGCATCCATTTCGGCGGCCAGCTCATGGCTCCAATCATCCTGACGCTGCAAAGCTCCGACGAGACCGAGGTGATCGTCACCCCCTCCCAGGTGACGGTGCCTGTCGGAAGCAGCTCCGTGGACATGACCTGCTGGCTCGTCGATGACGACCTCGTGGATGGAGCACAAAACGTCACGCTCACCGCTTCTGCACCGGGCTTTGCCACCGTCACCAAGACAGCCATCGTGCGAGACAATGAACTCGGTCAGTTGGTCTGGGATCCAGTGCCTAGCTCGATGATCGCTGGCAGTGTCATCAACACACAAATCCGTGCGCAGACGATCGATGGTGATCCGTTGACCTTCACCGGCCAGATCTCGTTCAGTGCTGGCGGCAGGCATTTGTCACCTTTGACGAAAACAGGCGATGGAGCCATCGCGTTGAGACTTTTCCAAGCTGGGAACACCATCGTCACTGCCAGCTCCGGCAGTATCAGCGGCAACTCAGGCAGCATCGAGGTGCAGGCTGGCCCCGCTGCCTCATTCCAGTGGTCATCACTGCCGACCACGATTCTACAAAACAGCCCTGTCCCGGTCCAACTCAATGCCCTGGACCTCTTTGGCAATGCAGCGACCACTTACAACGGAACGGCCAATTTGAGTACCGTGGCACCTTTAAGCAGTGCGGAGGTCGGCAGCGGCACTTACGCCAACAATGCGGCTCTGAACACCGCCCATCGGCAAGTCCGCACCCAGTTCCTGCTGCGTCGCAATCAAATGAATGGAATGAGCAGCGGCCACATCACCGCCATCTCCCTGCATCTGCCCGCCCTTCCGCCGCGTGCCTTTGACGACCTCACCATCCGTGTGAAGCACTCCGCTCAGAGCACCGCACCCAACTCCTGGGAGTCCACGGGATGGACGGTGCTGCGCTCCGGCCCATGGATGCCGCAAACCGCCGGCTGGGTGGCGATTCCCGCCCAGAACCCCTTTGCCTACGATGGCGTCTCCGGGCTCCTCGTGGACATCAGCTTCATGAACGACTCCGTCTCCGAGGCTTTCCTCTGCTATGAAACCTATGCTTCCGGTTGGTTCGCCTGGCAGTCGGGCGCGGGAACCGAGGCCTTCGGGCCTCCAACGACCTGGTCAGGCTCCAGCCCAGGGCTGGTGAATACCTTTCGCCCAAACATTCGTTTGGAATTGGGGCGCCCGGTGACCATGACACCCACCACCGGCACGTTTGTGAATGGAATGTGGAGCGGCAGCCTCTCGCTGGATGGGGCGAGTGCGGCGAGCGCCTTCCTCCAGGCCACAAATGGTGCCATCACCTCCCGGAGTTCCAGCTTTGAGCTTGGCAGACTGCCGCTGCAGCCGCCGAACATGCTGGCGGAGCCTGGTTTCACCCCTGGTCTGTCCAACACGGTGTCCTGGGGCACCGTGGCTGGAGCCGGCGAATACCTCGTGCAGCGTGCCGCGAATCCCAGCTTCAGCGTGGCCCTTGCTGACAGCGGATGGATCATGGGAACGAGCCACTTTTTTGATTCGCTCTCCGATGACACCACCTACCACTATCGCGTGAAGAACCGCCGGGCAGATGATGCCTCGGTCGAGAGTGCCTGGAGCACCTCGGTCTCATCGACCCAGGATGACAACACGCCCTCATTCGCGGTCTCGCATCTGAATGCGCAAAACGAGATTCAATCCATGCGGCCGACGATGGTGCTGCGCGGGAGCTATCTGGACGCGACCTCGGGTGGTTCCTTGACTTGCTCAGCCACGGTGTCCGGCGGTTTCTCGGCCATGCAAAATCTTTTATCGTTTGATGGCACGGCGAGAGGCACATGGAACACTACCATTCAGATGCCGGCGAGCGGTTCCACCACGGCCACCGTGACCGCCACCGATGCTGCAGGGCATTCGGTGCAGCAGGTCATTACGCTCGTCAGGCTCACCGATGCTGGTGCCGATGGTCTGGCTGATGAGTGGCAGCAAAGCGCTGGTCTGTTCTCCGCTGGCCTTTCGGCTGCCGACACAGGGCCGCTTGGTGATCCTGATGGCGATGGCATGAGCAATCTCATGGAACTGGCCTGCGGCACACCTCCTCTCGTGTCTGGCGGGAGTAGCCAGACTTTCTCCCGCCAAGTGATCGCACCCACCGGGCCCGTTATTATTATCGGGTCGAGCAACATGAACAACGTCATCTCCTTTGATCGGCGACGTAGCGCAGCCAACGATTTCTCCTTCGTGCCTCAATCCAGCACCAGTCTCACCAGTTGGGACGATGTCTCCTCCTTCACAGAAACCGTCGTTCCAAACCCGGATGGCCTCACCGAACGCGTGACATGGGCCATGCCTGAAAGCTCCGGCGGCTTCATTATCATCGGCATCGGAGGCGGACTCGGTGGTTCGGGCGGCTCAACAACACCCACCGCGAAGTTCTTTAGAACCAAAGTGTCCGTTTTGGCTCCGTGAGATTTGCGATGCTGCTAGCGGGCTTGGAAAAGCCCAAGAAGTGGAGAAAGTGAAGGGGCCGGCTTCTCGCAGCCAAGGATGATATGCATCTTCGAGGCCGTGTGCCTCAATGCTTTTTCGATCATCGGGTCTTCGCTGTGTTCGTTCGATAGGTCAGCGAGCTTGAGCGCCATTTTTTCGAGTTTCAGGCACTTGAGCGATTTCATTGCTTCGCGAACCCATGCGCCCTTGTCTGATGGGTTCCGGTCCCGCGTTGCGTTCATCTTCGAAGCAAGGTCGATTTTGCGCTGGAGATACTCAAACAAGTCGCCCGCATACTTTCGAAAGAGTGCTCGGTCGTTGGGATTCCCATCCAGAAGGATATCGCTGACATGGCGGAAGCACTGCCGGGCCAGTGTTGGGTTCTGCTCATCCAAAGTTTGGAAGAGCTGAACGGTGCGGAAGTCCTCTTTGAACTTCCGGTTGATCCTTCTGACCTCATCAAACACCGGCTCACTCGCCAAGCCGCGCTCCAAAAGATCGACGTCGCGATCTCTTCGCTCCCTCAAATCCGCATTCGGATCGGCTGAGAAGGCTGGTTGGATGGCCAGAAGAAGCAGGCACAAAAAAGTGGAGATCTCGCGCATGCGCAAAATCTCCACTCCGAATCTGAAACTGGCAAGTTGGACGATCAATCCCCGCCACCGGCGACCTTTGGCGTGTTGCCGAGGGCTTCTTTGACGGCGGCGACGGCGTAGTCGCGGTTGAGCTTGGTGATCCAGCGGACGCTGATCTCCTTCGGGCAGGAGGCGTCGCACTCGTATTGGTTGGTGCAGTTGGC
>JBKCXA010000206.1:0-7799 GCA_046316935.1 Prosthecobacter sp. | reverse complement strand
AAGCAAGGCAGGAGATGAGGGAAACAGCAGCGAGACTGAGAAGAATCTTCGTTTTCATGGCGGCGAGCTGCTCGCGGTGAAATGGATTACTTTCCCGCGGTGAGGTTTTCGAGGATCACGCGGTCACCCGGGACGATGGAGGAGCCGCCATAGATGGCATCCGGGACGATGCTGGCGACGGAGCGACCACCTTCGACACTGAGAATGCTGATTTTGCCGACCGTTTGACGGTTGCGGGTGACGAGGAGCTTGGTGTCCTGCTCGATGCCGGAGGCCTTGCCTGCATCGATGACGACGAAACCCCAGTCAGGATTCACCGCGAGCACGCGGGCCTGGAGAGAGTTACGCTCGAACAATTTGCGGCGCTCTTCGATTTTGCGAACCACGTCGTCGAGCTTCTTCTGGGCGTCGGCGATTTTCGCCTCCTCTTTTTTGATTTCATCATCCTTTGCCAGCCCCTGGGCTTCAAGCTCCGCCTGGTCAGCCTTCATGCGGTTGATATCCGCAGCAATGGTCTCGGCTTTTACTCCGGGGGGGAGGTTGGGCATCAGATTTTCCAGCTCGGTTTTCTTTTTGAGGTTCGCATCCAGCTCTTCCTGCATGCGTTTGGCATCGCTTTCGGCAAGGGTGAAGCGATTTTTGTTCTGTTTAAGGCGCTCTTGTTCGACATCAAGGTCACCTTTGACCTTGGCGACATCTCCCGAGAGACGAGCGCATTCGGCAACGAGAGCGGCGTCGGCCTGCTTTTCACGGGCAATTTCAGAATTGATCTGGGCGATGTTGTTGCGGACATCGGCGAAACTGCGGCCATTCCGGTAGGCGAAGACCAACGCCACGCCGGTGACGAGGATGGAAAGGATGAACAAGACTTTGAGCATGATCGGAGAAGGATGAAGAGGGATTGAGAAAGGGAGCGGAAAGCCTGCAGATCATTTCGCTGGAGGAGCGCCGAAGGGATCCGCGGTGCTGGGTGAGGCGGGAGTGCCTGCGCCACCTGCTGGAGGAGCCGCAGGCGGTGCACCGAAGGGATCAGAGGCGGGAGCCATGCCACCTGCAGCGGGCGGAGCGGCGGGGGCAGCGGGCGGAGCGCCGAAAGGATCGGAGGCCGGGGCCATGCCACCTGCGGGAGCCGGTGCGGCAGGAGCACCAAAAGGATCAGCGGGAGCACCAGCAGCGGGAGCACCGGGGGTGGCAGGTGCGGCGGTGGGGGCGGCACCCGTGGCCGGTTTGGCGGCGGGTTGAGCCTGAGGAGCGGCGACGACGAGGTCGCCGGAACGGATGCTGGCACCTTCGGAGACGCTGCCAGGGATGATGTCCGCCACGGAGGTGTTTTGCTCAACATTACGCACCTTGAGCTTGCCGATGACCTCCTTGCCACGCTTCACTTCGAGATCCGCATTGGCGAAGACGCCGCCACCATTGCCTTTGCTGAGCACCACAAAGCCCCACTCATTGAAGGAGCGGGACACGCTGGCAGTGAAATCCGGCTCCACGATGCCTTTGCGGCCACGGGCCTCACGTTCTTCGGCCGATTTGACGGAGTCCAGAAGGCCTTTCACATTTTCCTGGGCTGAAGCAAGGCGCTGGTTTTTGTTTGCGAGAGCACCCTCGGCCTCCTTCTTCTTGTTTTCGAGGTCTTTGATAGTGGCCATCAGCTTGGTGATGTCCCCGGCTTCGTCGATTTTCGTCTGGAGTTCTTTCACCACCTTAGACACGCCTTCAAGGTTGGTTTTGATCTGGGCAAGCTCCTGCTCCTTTTCCTGGGCCTTGGCGGCGGTGTCGGCGACCTCGGTTTTGGCCTTATCCAGTTCCTTGGTGGCCTCGGCGAGGTCGTTGGTGTGTTTGGTCTTCGCTTCCTCAGCAGCTTTCTTGTGGTCCTGGATGGAGGTCAGGTTCTTCTGGGTGTATTCCTCACGAGCACGCTCGTTTTTCAGACGTTCCTGGTTCTTCCAGGCAAAAAAGGCGGAGCCTGCGAGGCAGACGGCAGCGAGAGCGGATAAAATTTTCCAAGCCATGAGGGGATAAAGGGAGAGATTGAATTTGGGTTTTAACGAAAAGCCGTCCTTTCGACAACAGCATTTTTAAAGAGAAGCAAAGTTCCTGCCCCAAAGTGCCCTCCAGGAGGCTTTTCGGGCGAAAATCCGTCGAGAATCGGGCTTGTGCCCTCTCGCGAGCCGTTTAGGACTCTTCTCGTCAGGGACCGTGGATGTTCAGCTTGCGAACCCCGCCAGGTCCGGAAGGAAGCAACGGCAGCCTGCCTGTTCATGCCGCGGTTCCCTGGCACTTTTCAAAAAATTTGCGGCAGACGGGCATCATGAACGTCGTTTGAGCGGCTCGCATGACTCGATTCGCCACCTTCCTCGCCCTTCTGTGCCTCGGCAGCAACCTTTCAGCCGCCGGGCTGGCCGGTAAAAAGCCGAACATCATCTTCCTGCTCACGGATGATCAGGGCTATGGAGATCTGTCCTCCCACGGGAATCCCATCCTGAAGACCCCGAACCTCGACCGTCTGAACGCCGAGGGCGTGCGCTTCGAGGATTTCTGCGTCAGCCCCACCTGTGCGCCGACCCGCTCCGCCCTGCTGACCGGTCGTCACGAGTTCAAAAACGGCATCACGCACACTATCCTCGAGCGTGAACGCCTCACGCCGAAGGCCACCACGCTGGCCCAAGTGCTGAAAACGGCCGGCTACACCACGGGTATCTTTGGCAAGTGGCACCTCGGCGACGAGCCGGAATACTGGCCGAGCGCCCGCGGCTTTGATGAAATGTTCATCCACGGGGCGGGCGGGATCGGCCAGACCTACCCAGGCTCCTGCGGCGATGCGCCGGGGAATAAATACTTCGACCCCGCCATCCTGCACAACGGCGCCTTTGAGAAGACCAAGGGCTACTGCACCGATGTGTTCTTCGCCCAGGCGGCGAAGTGGATCGAGAGCGTCAAAGGCAGGCAGCCCTTCTACTGCCACCTCGCCACCAATGCGCCGCACGGGCCCTACATCGCCCGGCCGGAGGACAAGGCGCTCTTTGAAGGCAAGGTCGAGGGCGAGGACGTGCAAAACTTCTTCGGCATGCTCCACAACATCGACCAGAACCTCGGCCGCCTGCTCGACAAGCTCAAAGAGTGGGGCATCGAGAAAGACACGCTCGTCATCTTCATCAATGACAACGGCGGCACGGCCGGCACCAAGGTCTTCAACGCCGGTCTCCGCTCACAAAAAGGCTCGCCGTGGATGGGCGGCATCAAGGCCAGCAGCCTCTGGCGCTGGCCCGGCACGCTCACGCCGGCTCCGGTGACGAAACTCACCGCCCACGTCGATTTCTTCCCCACCCTCGCCGAGCTCGCGGGAGCTCAGATCACCGGTGAGGTCAAAGCTCAGGTCGAGGGTCGCAGCCTCGTGCCGCTGCTGGAGAACCCGGGTGCGGATTGGGCGGACCGGCAGCTCTTCACGCATGTCGGCCGCTGGCCGAAGGATGCCGATCCGCAGAAGTATAAATTCACCAACTGCAGCATCCGCACAAGCCGCTGGCATTTGGTGAACGCGAACGCGGCCCGAGGCGGCCAGCCCAAAAACAACGCCAAAGGCAAGGCGAAGGCCAAGGAGGCTCCCAAATCGCCCGCTGAACCTGCCAAGGATGCGATTGTGAAGGCTGGCCCCGAGCCGATGTCCGCCTCCTGGCAGCTTTTCGACATCCAGGCGGACCCTGGTGAGCAGACCGATGTGGCCGCGGCGCATCCGGAGGTTGTCAAAGAACTCGCTGCCGCCTATGACGCTTGGTGGGATGGCGTGCAGCCGCTGCTGGTGAATGAAAAAGCGCCCTTGGCGGCAGAAAATCCCTTCAAGACGCTGTTTGAGAAGCAGTTCGGCAAAAACTGATGGATCCGTTTTGAGTCCCGACGGGCATCAGGTGGTCTTTTGCAGCACGATCAGGGTGATGTCATCATGGGAGCGTTTGCCGCCGGTGAAGGCGGTGACCTCCTCCAGGATGCCGTCGATAATGCTGCGCGGAGCGGCGCTAGAGGAGACAGCGAGGCGGGCGAGAGCGTTTTGGACGCGTTCATCGCCAAATTCCTCGCCTTGGGCATTCTCTGCCTCGTTCACGCCATCGGGGTAGAGTAGGAGGAAGTCGCCGGGCTGCATGTCGAAGGCGGTGGCCTTTGTGACACGCTCAAAAACCGCGCCGGTGTCGATGCCGACGCCGAGACCGGGTGGGTGGATGGCCTCGATTTTGCCGCTGGCATTCCGCCACAGCAGCGCGGCGTTGTGCCCGGCACGGGCGAGGGTGACGGAGCTGGTCCCCGGCCGTAGCGTGAAGTAGGTCATGGTGATGAACATGTCCTCCTTGATGTCTGGGGCGATGGCGCGGTTCACCACGCCGAGGGCGGCGCTGGGGCTGGCGCCAGAAGGGGCGGCGGAACGCAGCAGCGAGCGGCACATGATGGTGATGAGCGCGGCGGGCATGCCTTTGCCGGACACATCGGCGATGACAGCTCCGAAGCGGCCATCCGGCAGCGGCATGAAGTCGAAGTAATCGCCGCTGAGACGGCGTGCGGGGATGGTTTTGCCGGCGATGGAAAAGCCCTCGATCTGCGGGTCACGATCTGGAAGAAGCACCTTCTGGATCTCGCTGGCGGTGTCGATCTCACGCTGGTCGGCACGAGCACGAGCGGCCTCCTGCTGGGCGAGGGCATTCGCGAGAGCGACGGCGGATTGCTCGGCGATGGAGGAAAAGACCTCAAAGTCGTTCGCATTAAAGAGGCGGGCGTCTTTGGAGATTGTCAGCACGAGCAAGCCGATGCGGCGGGCACCGAAGCTGAGCGGACCGACCAGCGCGGTGGTGCTGCCGTCCAGCCCGAGGTCGGGCACGAGCTCGCTTTTCTGCGCCGAGAAGATGCGGCCAAGCACGCCCTCTTCGGGGGAAATATCAGCACGACGGAAGAAGCTGAGCACGGCACCGGGGTTGTCCTTCGCCTGCAGGCGGACGCTCTCGGGGATGGCATGCAGCGGAGCGCAGAATTCACTGTAGTGGCGCGGCACGAGGCGCTTCGTAGGCGCGTCGTAGGTATAAATGGCTCCACCAGTGCTCTGGGTGACCCGCATGGCTCCCTCGACGATCAGGCGGTGCATGGCGAGCTGCTGGTCCTCGCGCCAGATGGCCTCTCCGAGGTCATGCAGGAAGCCGAACAAACGACGTTCCTCGGCCACGATGGCCTCCTCTTCGGCCCGGAGATCGGTCAGCTGGCGTTTCTGGCTTCGCGAGAGGCGGGCGAGGTAGAAAACCGCCGCCGCCATGAGCAGCACGAGGAGGATGAGAAGGAAGGTGGTCATGGGGCGTGCGGCGCGGCCCGGCACCTCCGGGCGGGCGCCATCAGGCAGGCACAGGCGCGGGAGCCTCCGCAGGGTTTGTCTGGGCCTGGAGCTCCTTTTCGAGGAACTCGATGACATCGTGGAAGCGGATTTCATTCTCCGCGTTGATGCCGGAAAGGGTCTTGTGGGAGTCGAGGATGTGCATCGTCTGCACTTCCTTCGTGCAGGGCTGTGCCTCATCGCACTGCTGGAGGGCGGCGCAGGCCTTCTCACGCTCGGCGGCCCACATTTTGCCGTCGGTGTCGAGGCTGAGGATGTTGTCGAGGCCCAGGCTGGTGAGCAGTTGCACGTTGCGCTGGTTGGCATTCACCACGCTGAGGCCTTCCGTGCCGGAGGGCGGTGGAGTGGCGGTCTTCACGCTCAAGGCGGCACCGGTGAGCATGCCGAGAAAGGTGGAATCCATCATCGGGCAGCGGTCGAGATCGACGACGAGGCTGCGCACGCCGCGGGCCATGACGCCCTGGAAGGCGGACTTCGCCTGCATGCTGTTTTGAAAAGTGCCCTTCCCCTCCACACGCATCCAGAACACACGGCCTATCATGCCGACAAGGATGCGAGAAGAGGGGGTATTCATGAAAACGAGGGCGGGGTTCTTGGCGGGAGCAGGATCAATTCCACAGATACGACTGCTGGCTCACGAGCTCCTCTTTGCCACGCAGGAGCGTCACCTTCCACATCGTGATGCGACCGTTGTTGCGATACTCCGGACCATTCACCTCGAAGCGGGAGATGTTGCTACGGCGGATATCGTCCACGACCTGCTCCTGCACGAAGTCCTTCAGGCCCGTCTTGGCCATGCGGTATTGGAAACGAACGGTGACCGGTCCGGTGCGGTCGTCGAGCTTCCAAAAGAAGGCGTAGTAGTGGCCGAAACGATCACTGATCTCCTGGGCCGTGAGGGCACCGTAAAAAATGTGCTCCCGCTCGAAGGTCAGCATGCGTTGATTGGCCTGGCGGAGGTCGCCTGGCTGCAGGTGGAAGTATTTCACCTTGCTGATCGTCCCGCCGGGGCCGGTAACCGCGGAGGAGCAGGCACCGAGCGTCATCGCCGCCAGCATGGCGAACAAAAGTCGAAGAAAAGCGGAGGAGGACGCCGGAATCATGATCTGCGCATATATGAAGTGATGCACGGACTGTCAACGTCGCCTTCGCACGAGGTTCGCAAGCCTCGCTGCGAAGGAAAAGTCAGCGCAGTCGCACGGGCTGCGGGCGCTGATAAACGATCGAATCCATCGCCGCCTCCAGATCGAGCCCGCCGAGCACCGGTTCGAGGTCTGGATGCCGCGCCGCTTCCTCCACCTGCTTCAATTGCATGAGCCCGGCAAAGTCCTGGCGCTCGATGAGCTTGCGCACATTCGGATCGCCGCCCAGCTCCACGATGCGGGGATGATTCAGCGCGGCGGCGGTCTTCGGACTCTGCGAGGCCAGGCGCTGCCACATCGTGCCTTCCGGCCACAGGATCAGCAGGCGGGAGAGGTTCGCGGTGGCCTTGAGGTCATAGGGGTCGAATTTCTGTGCCACCGCCCCGATGAAGCTGTTGTCCAGCCGCTGGCTGAGGCTCGTCCAGATGGATTGGGCCTGCGATTGGATGTCCACGCCCTTCTTGGCCACCTCTGCGGCGCTTTCCATGCCGTCGATGCTGCCGAGCAGCCGCAGCGCCATCGTGGCCACCCACATGAGGAAGCTGGACGGCAGGGCGCTGAGCAGCACACCCTTCCAGCCATTCAACCCGCCAAGCAGATTGATGAAGCCAAACGCAGTGAGCAGGTAAACCCCCGCCTTGCAGAGGAAGTAGGTCAGCAGGCCCGCCGCGGCGGAAAGGAACAGCAGACGGTCCGTGCTCATGCCGGAGGCCGAGGCCCCGAAAATCTCCATCCGGTGCCGGAAGACATACCACCCCACGCCCACGGAGATCGCCAGCGTGCACATCCCCACCAGCTGCCGCACCACGCCTCGCGAAAAAGCCAGCCCGGCCGCGAAGGCAATGAAGCCCACGCCGCCTGCGGTGACCCACAGGCTGGAGGGCACCTTCTGAACGGTCTCAAGGACTTCGCTGGGATTGGGGAGGGGCACGACGAGGCTTAATTTAACACATGTTAAGCATCTTTGCCAAGCCGGAGCTTGTCGGACCCGTTTTCCTGGCAGGCAGGGAAGGGAAAATCAGCCTGCCACGAGGCTGCAGAACTTGTAGATCACCCAGCCGAGGATGCCCGTGGCCGGAATGGTCATCACCCAGGCCCAGACGATCTGCTCCACAAGGCTCCACTGGATGGCGTTGGAGCGTTTCGCCGCGCCCACACCCATGATGGAAGTCGTGATCGTGTGCGTCGTGCTCACTGGCATGCCCAGGGCGCCTGTGGTGGCCAGGATGGTGGCCGCGGTCGTTTCCGCCGCGAAACCATGCACCGGCTTCATTTTGACCATCTTATGT
>JBKCXA010000205.1:0-5065 GCA_046316935.1 Prosthecobacter sp. | reverse complement strand
GTCATCCAAAGCGCACTGGCGTGAGGAGCGACGGCATCAGGCCGCCGAGGAACCGCCGGAGGTGGTGGGGAAACGCAGCTTGATCTCGGTGCCTTGGTCGGGCGTGCCCTGAACGAAAAGCTGGCCGCGCATCTGCTCGGCGAAGACGGCGAGAATCTTCAGGCCCAGTCCGGGGCTGTCCGCCGGGTTGAAATCGGCGGGCAGGCCGATGCCGTCATCGCGGATGATGAGTTCGCCGAGATCGCCGGAGTAGCGGAGGGTGGCGGTGATGCTGCCTTTGCGGCCATGCGGAAAGGCGTGTTCGAAGCTATTGGAAAGCGACTCGTTCAAGGCGAGTGCCAGCGGCATGAGCCATTCGGGATCGATGGTGCCATCTTGAATGGCGAGACCGACGGCGATCTGCTCCTGCGGCACCTCGTAGCACTCGCGAAGGTGTTGGATGAGATCGCGGGTGAAGTCACTGAATGTGCCGCCGCCGCCCAAGGCGAGCTGATACAGATGCTGATGGAGCGCGGCGATGGCGCGGACACGATTCTGACTGGAACGGAGGGCGTCACGGGCATGCTGGTCACTGACGCCGTTGATCTGCATGTTCAGCAGGCTGGAGATGATCTGCAGGTGGTTTTTGATCCTGTGATGCGTCTCGCTGAGCATGAGCTTTTCACGCTCAAGATCGACCACAGGCCAACGATGGCTGGAGGGAGAAACAACTTGGAAGGCTTTCGCGCCATGGACGCGGCTGGAGCTAGTTTTGGCGGCAGGGGCAGCCTCGAGAGGCTCGGAGAACGGTTCCTCCGCGTCGGGAGTGTCCGCAGAGGCGGCTACCTCGGGGAGAGTGGTGATTTCGCGCTCAATGCGAAGGCTGTAGCCGCCCTCTTCACGCCCATGCACGCAGATGCGCATGCTGCCCCGGCCTTGGGCTCCAAAGTAGGAGTGGTCAAAGAAGGCCTCGGGCGAGAGGCTTTGCTGCGCGAGCTCCGCAAAGAAGCCGGTGGCATCCGAGGGCCGGAAAAGGAGATGCAATGGCCGGCCGATGGCGGTGGCGGCATCGAAATCGAAGAGCTCCTGAGCCTGGGGGGACCAGGTGGCGATGCGACCGTTGGCATCGGTGGCGAGCAATTCACTGATGATGATCTCAGTAACCGGTTGCGGCGCGGCATGGGTAGCTGGCGGCTTCGGCGCGTCTTTGTCCTCTGCTCGGAGCGGCATCGGCACAGGCTCCGGCGTGGCCTCCTCAGGAGCGGGCAGGAAGAAATGCACGGTGCAATGCGGCTCGCCCTGGGCATCCGGCACGATGGCGAGATTCAGAACAGCCTCGGTGAGCGAACCATCGGTGCGTTTGATGCGCACACCGAGCGCCTCGGGCTGGGGTCCCTGGCTGCGCAACACGCGGAGAGCATCGCGCCGCGCCGTGGCGCTGTCCGGATCGAGCCAGGCATCGAGCGGGTAGCGCCGCAGCTCGGCCTTGGGCTGACCTAGGAGCTGCTCGGCCTGCGGATTGACCTCGAAGATGACGCCAGACTTGTCGGTGAGCACGATGGCGACCGGATTACTTTGCAGTAGCGTGCGCATTTTGGCCTCCATGCTGCGCATCTGCTCTTCATGGCGGCAGGTCTCCGTGACGTCCTGAATGCTGACCAGCATGCCGCCGGCGGCGAGCGCCACAGGCTGAAACTCGATCTCCTTCAACAAGCCATCGGCGGTGGCCAGCGAGACGATGCGGGTGAGCTGCCTGCGCCAGACGCTCTCGCGCCACGCCAGGGTCACATGCTCCCGGTGTTCCGGCGTGGGGCATCCATGGACGAGCCAGGCCTCAATGCCGGCCTCCTTGTCGATGGCGCGGCCAAGTAGCTTGGCCAGGCGCTCGTTCTGATAGATCGTGGTGCCACGCTCATCGAGCACGAAGAGTCCACAGGGTATGCCCTCCAGAAAGCTGCGCAACCGGGCCTCGCGCTTCACAAAAGTCTTCTCCGCCTCCATCATGGTGCGGACTTCCTGCTTCGCCCTCGACAGCTCATTCTCGAGCTTTTGGAGCACCTCAGGGGGGACGACCGGAGGCGGCGGGGCGATCACCTCAGGAGCCGGTGGATAGATCGCCGCTGGCACGACCGCCGCAGGCGCGGGCGCCGCAACCACCGCGGGCGGTGCCAGATCCTCGGGCACAAGGACGGCCAGCAGGCCTGGGAAACCGGACGCGGCTGTTTTGCCCCGCCGAATCGCTGTGAGCATCCAGCAACTTGGCTCCGGCTCGCCGGACTGGAAGGTCAGCAGCGGCCGCACGGCTTGTTCGCTAGCGGAGGTGAGGTGGGGAAGGTTGTCGGCCCACTGATCCCGCAATGCGGCGAGGCCTTGGGGAGCTGAGAAAGCCTCCCAGAGGACCGTCTTGCCCTCCACAATGCCCTTCTCCAAGGCCAGCCTGGCCGCGCTGGCATTCACGCGTTGGATCACGCCCTGCTCGTCGAGCAAAAGCATGGCGAGATTGCAATCAAAGGGATCGGGCAGCGTGCTGGCCGCTGTTTGCTCGACCTCGTGGGGCTTGTCCGACGGTTGATCTTCCTTGGCCAGCGCCTGCGTGAACTTCTCGCAGGTCACCATCAGCCCACCCACCGTGGCATCCCCAAGACGCCGCCAGGGGCGCACCTCCCAGCGATAGACCGCGCCGCCGCCCTGGGCATCGTGCTCGCTGCGCACGATGTGACCTTGCAGGGCTCGATCATAGACCTGGCGCCAACCCGGATGGAGGTTCGGAAAAATCTCATACTGGCTCCGCCCCACCAGCGGCTGCACCTGCTGCAGGCCGAATTCCCGGACCCACTGCCGGTTGGCCAGGAGATACCGCATTGAACGATCAAACATGGCCATCGCCACCGGCGCGTTTTCAATCAAGACCCCCATCGCCTGACTGACCTCTCCTTCGGCTTTCACCTCGGACTCCGTGGCATTGAGCGGAGCAATGCCGCGGACTTCCTCCGTCGGAGAGATGTGCGCGGTCGTCGCGGGCTTGGGCTGGATGACGTTTTTGAGGACGGACGACGACATTGAGGACGGATTCGTGGAAAATTTAAAAACTTTTAAATGTTAATGGCTCAAAAGTTCTCAACAAGCGGAAAAGTCGAAAAAGTGCGACGCAGTTCAGCAACAAACGCACTGGAGGGCAAGAATGTTTTGCAGCGCCCCGAAACTGGGTCATTCGCGGTGATAGGGCTCTCGTTTGAGGATGGTGTGAGCACGATAAAGCTGCTCAAAAAGCACAACCAGGGCGACCTCGTGCTGAAGCGTCATGGCGGACAGCGTCCACACGTCGTCGGCAGCCTGCCGCATCGCCTCGGAATGCCCGTCGGCACCGCCAATCAGCAGGCTCACGGCTTTGACACCACGCATCTGGCGCTCCTCCACCCATCGCGCCAGATCCACGCTGCGGAGGGCCTTGCCGCGCTCGTCGAGGAGGATGCGGAAGGACTTTTCAGAGGCGGCGAGGAGTTGTTCCTCCACCTGCTTGCGCGGGCCATCCTTAATCACCACCCATTCGAGCTTGGTGTAGTTTTGAAGACGCGTCCGATAGGTCTCCACAGCGTCTCTGGCCCAAGAAAAGACCGGTTTGCCAACAGTGATGATGCGCCAAGTCATGACCTGCTTCTTGGGAGCGAACTTGGTGCAATTCAACCCAAGACCCGGTAAAGCCTGTTTTATGTAAATTTTACTTCATTGAAATATTTTGACTAGCTCCTGTCATCGTTGTTGTTGCACATTTTAAAACACTCGTTAAAATGAGAACGTTAATTCAAAAAATTAGCCCGAGTCTTCTCATGAATTCCGCCATGCACACTTCTCTTCGCCTGTCTGCGGCTGGTCTCGCCGCCCTGCTCGTCAGTTCTTGCTCCATGCCGCCTCGCCAGGCGTGGCAGCAGATTCAGACTCGCGGTCTGATTCCCTATATGATGAGCAGTGGTGGCGGTGCTCCGCTCCAGGTCTCCTCACAGCGCACTTACTCGCCAACGGCTCCTTCTACTCCTGTCGCTACAAACCGGACCTACGCTACGACCAGTCCCAGCACTGGCATCATCGGCCCTGTGCAGCCCTCCACGCCGCCTCCCTCCATGCTGAACAGCTCCAGCATGCCGGTGGCCTCCAGCGTGGCCGATCTTCCCGGTTATGTGCGCTCGCCATTCACCAATCCTCCACGTCTGGTCGATGTGCGCGGCATGAGCGCTGGTTCCAAAGTGGTCTGCCCTTACACGCAGAAGCCGTTTCTCGTCCCTGGCGGCGTGAGCACAGCCTCCTCCACGCCAAAAGTGGCCTCCAATCCGGCTCCTCGTCGGATGGATCCACCCGCGCCTCCGGTCACACCGGCTCCCATTGCTCCGGCGCCGGCGGCGAACAGCAACGTGGCTGCCCTCACCAAGCCCACACCTTCTGCCCCCACGACTCCTGCACCCAGCAATCCGTCACCCGCCCCAGTACAGCCGAAGGTTGAAAGCGCACCCAGCACGCCTGAGCTGCCCTACGGTGCTCCAATCAGCGGTCGCCCAGGCTTTGTGAACAGCCCGTATGCCGCCAAGCATCAGTTGGTGGATGTCACCGGCCTCCCGGTCGGGATGGAAGTGAAGTGCCCCTACACCGGCAAGCTCTTCCGCGTGCCACCGCAGTAGGAGTTTCGACACCTTTCCTGAGAGCCCCGCAGTTGTCGCTGCGGGGCTTTTTGTTTACCATGAATCTCACCGGTTCCGCACTACGACCTGCCATCTTTCCAACATGCGCCTCGCCCTCAGCCTCCTCCTCATCCCATCGCTGCTATCTGCCGCGCCGAAGCCTCTCTTCCGCTCGCCGGTCATCGACATCAAAACGCCGAACCACAGAGTGTACATCGATGTCTCGCTCTAAGGCGCGAAAGAGCTGTTTCTCGTCGTCACCGATGGCGGAAATGGCTTCACCGCCGATTGGGCGGACTGGGCGGAGCCGCGTCTCATCTTGGCCGATGGCAGCGAGAAGAAACTCACCGAGGTCGAGTGGAAATCCGCGCTGTCCGGCTGGGGCGGCGTGCGGGTGAATTCGAACTGCGAAGGTC
>JBKCXA010000204.1:0-6492 GCA_046316935.1 Prosthecobacter sp. | reverse complement strand
TGCTCCTCGCGGCGTTTCATCATGAGATCGCGGTTCTTCTTCACCAGCGCGTCGAGCTCGGCGTTTTCGACGCTGGCGCAGGGAACGAGTGCTTCCGCGCAGCTCTGGAAGACGCCGTAGAGCGCGTAGTAGTCACGCGTGGGGATGGGATCGAATTTGTGATCGTGACAGCGTGCGCACGACACAGTGAGCGCCTGTGTGCCGCGCATGACGGTATCGATGCGGTCGTCGATGATGTCGTGCGTGACGCCGAGGAAGCGTCGCCCGAGTGTGAGAAAGCCCATCGCGGCGAGATCGGGTGAATTCGGCGGAACGACCTGATCCGCGGCGATCTGCAGGAGCAAAAAGCGGTCGTAGGGCATGTCGTTGTTCAACGCACGAACGACCCAATCGCGGTAGGCGGAGGCATGGACCCAGTTCTTTTCTTCGCGGGCATAGACGTAGCCCTTCGTGTCCGAGTAGCGAGCGACATCCAGCCAGTGGCGGGCCCATTGTTCGCCGTAGTGGGGGCTGGATAGCAGCGAGTCGATGAGACGGGCGTAAGCTTCGTCCGACAGGTCTGACGTGTCGGACACGTCGGACGGTGGCAGGCCGGTGAGATCAAAGTGAGCGCGGCGGATCAGCGTGCGGGCATTGGCGCGGGATGCATTTGTTTGGGGATAGGCGTCGATGCTCTTTTCCTTGCCGGGCTTGAGCGGCTGAAAGGCCCAGTGCTCCGCGTGGAGGGACGCGGTGAGCACGATCAGAGCTGCGGAGAGGCCACGCATGAGCGTGGTGGATACGGGAGGCGTGGACAGGCGCTTTCAGAAGAGGGCCGGTCTCACGGCTTACTTCACGAGCAAAGCCGCACTGACCTCACCGTTTTCACCGGCGGTGAAGGTGCGGCGCTTGCCGCTGACCTCGTGGACGATGACGAGGGCCTTGTTCCAGCCGGGGGTGGGATCGGCTCCGAGCCAGTTCGGATTGGCGAAAAAGCGGGCACCGGGCTCATCGAGCAGCGACTTCACGCGGTCGGTGACATCGGCAAAGGCGGTGCCGGAACCGTAAACGGCGGAGATGAGCTTCAGCGGGATGCGGGCAGGCGGTGGCGCGGGTTTGCCATTCGGCTGCAATTTGACGAAGGAGGCCTCGCCGATGCCGAGGGAGAGGGAGTTGGTGTTCCAGAGGTTCTCGAACTTGGCGAGATCGCACACGCCGATGACCTCGATGAGGTCGCGCTCGCGGAGCGTGGCCAGTTTCGGCAGCATGTCGGGATCCTTCCACTGGCTGACAAAGACGCGGATGGCATAGCCTTCATCGGCAGGCAGGTGGGACCACACGACGAAGCGGCCCCAATGGTCCACGCCATGCACCTTGAAACGCATCTGCGCGGGGCGGGCAGCATCCACGAGCTTCTTTTTGAGCAGGCCGTTTGCCACCTCCTTCTGGGCCTCGGTCCAGCTCGAGGCTTTCTCCGGTTCGAGATCCTTCGGGATCACCGCGAGGAAGTCGCCAAAGGTGCGCAGGGGCTTCACTGGCTTCACCTTGGCGGGCTCGGCCGCGTGCAGCAGGCAGGCGGAAACGAGGGAGAGCAGAACAAGAGAGGGGCCGGAGTGCATGACATGGAGTAGGTCGTGATCAGGACGCCGCGACGCAAGGGCAGAAAAGGGCAACCTTCACGGCCGGAGGAGCACCTCACCCTCCTTCGTGCGGCAGGGCACGCAGAGGTGGTTGAGCCACACAGGCATGAACGCATTGATGAGCAGCTTTCGCAGCTCGGTGGGATCGTCGAACGTCCAGAGGAAGTTCGGGAAACCGCGTTCCTGCCAGTAGTAGTCCCACTCGCCCTCGCGAGTGATGAGATACCAGCCATCGCGGGAGCCTGCGGTGGTGTGGACAAAGGGAACCTGCTCAGGCAATGGACCGCAAGCATCGAGCACTGCTTCGATTTCGGCTCGCGTGAGGGTGAAGACGCGGTTCACCGCGTCCTGGCAACGGGCGGTGTTTTCGGGCTGGTTGGTATCACGCCATGCCGCGGGCAGGCCGAGGTGCTCAAGGGCAAAAGTAGCCACATCCGCATTGGAACGCAGCACCTGAATCTGCTCGGCGATGGAGAGGGCGCGGGGCGTGCTCATGATCGGAGTAGGAAAAAGACCGGCTACTTCCCCGGAATCTCCGGCTTCGGCCAGGGCTCGCCGCCTTGCTCGATCCACGCTTTTTCGATTTGTGCCGGGATGAAGTTTCCGGCGTAGCGGGCGATCTGGGAGTTCTTTTTCAAGGTGGCCATGATGGTCGGCACGGCCGCCTCGATGTCCTTCGCCGTTTTGCCTGCGAAGGCTTTCACCTCGGCTTGCAGGGACTTGAAGTAGGCTTGCTGGTTTTCGAGCATCTCAGGGCCGCCACGCGGGCCATGACCGGGGCAGACGATTTGTGCGCCCAGTTTTTTCACCGCCTCAAGTGTTTGAATCCATTCACCGATGTTGCCATCGCCGGTGAAGTTGTAGGGGCCGTTCACACAGGCATCACCGGTGAAGAGGATTTTTTCCTTCGGCAGCCAGGCCCAGCCGTCGCCATGCGTGTGGGCGGTGCCAAAGTGCAGCAACTCGACGCGGTGCTTCCCGTCGTCAAAGATGAGCTCGTTGCGATAGAGCAGCGTTGGAGCCTTCAACTTGCTGGTCTGGAGATCTTTGCGGTTTTTCGCGGCATCCTCCCAGCGGCCCGGTTTGCCTCCAAACAGACCGGTCTCGTATTTTTTCATCTCCGCGAGGGCGCCTTCGTGCGCCACGGGCGTGGCACCTTTCTCCAGCCACACCTGATTGCCGTAGGCGTGGTCGCCGTGGTGATGGGTGTCGAAGGCGAAGCGCACCGGCTTGTCCGTGATGGCCTCGATCTTCGGAATGATCACGCGGGCACCGGAGGGGAAGTTCGCGTCGATGACGAGCACGTAATCCTCAAAGACGACCCACCCGTTGTTGCAGTGGCCCGACGGGCGAATTTCGCCCTCATGGAAATAGACATCCTCGGCCACTTTTTCGACGACGTTGACCTCCGCGTGGCAGGCGAGGGTGGCGAATGCAAGGATGGCGGTGGGCAGCAGGGAGGTGAATTTCATAAATCAGGGCGAGTGTGAGAAAAAACGCAGCATCTGGCAAGCCTGGCTCAGGAAACCTGCGTCAAAGCGTTCGCATGCGGCCATTTCAGCTTCACTTTGCCCGTCCAGACCATGATCCACCGCCTTACCTTCCCCACCCTGCTATGCCTCGCCAGCCTCGCCGTCGCTGCCGACAATCCGAAGCTCCCGCGAGTTCCCTCCAAACCCATCGCCGAAAAGAAGGAGTTGCTGTTTGAGGATGATTTCTCAGCCAGCACACCGAAGGCTGAATGGCATCGCGTCGTGGACACCTTCACGTTCGAGAATGGCGAGCTGAAGGGCACACAGACGCGGGAGACCGACACGACAGCGCCGGATGGCAAGGTGATCAAGGCGCACGCCGCCGTCCACGGCCTCGAAATCCCCACGCAGGACAGCGTCGTGGAATGCCGCATCAAGTTTGACGGAGCCACGATGATCGATGTGGAGTTCGACGACCGGAAGTTCACCGGCAGCCACTACGGCCACCTGTGCCGCGCCCAGGTGCGTCTAAACGGCATCACCATCATCGACGAGAAGGACGGCAACATGCGCAGCGACATCTACGACATGAAAAAGGACCCGGCGAAGAAAGCGGAGGTCGCCAAGCTGCTGACGGGCCGCCAGGTGACCTACCCGGTGAAACTCGAGACGGGCAAATGGTATGCCCTCGTGGTGGAAACCGTGGGCGATGAGATGCGGGTGAGCCTCGACGGCAAGGGTGTGGCCTGGCTGAAGTCCTCTGGCATCGCTCATGTGACCAAATCGAAGATCGAACTCGGCGTCGCGGGCAAGACGGGCAGCTTTGACGATGTCAAAGTCTGGAACGCAGCCCCTTCGAAGAGCAAAAAGTAGTCTTCCGAGCACAAAAAAACCGGACGCCCGCGGTGGCAGGCGTCCGGTGAATGGAAAACGCGATACGCGAATTACTTCTCAGTGGCTTCACCGGCCTGGAGCCAGCCGGAGATGCCTGCGGAGAGGTGCTTCACGTTGGTGTAGCCGAGTTCAGCAGCCTTGTTGGCAGCGGCTTTGTAGGCGCTGCAGGAAGGGCCGCCGCAATAGGCGACGACGAGAGCGCCCTTGTCAGCAGGGAGCTTGGAAGCGAGGTCGGCCTTGGCTTCGGCGAAGTTGATCGCGCCGGGAACGTGGCCCTTGGCGTAAGAGGCGGCGCCGTTCACGTCGATGACGGTGACCTTCTTGTCAGCGATGGCCTGCTTCAGGTCGGCGATGCTGATGTCCGGGAATTCAGCAGCCATCACGGAGCTGGCGATCATGGCGAGGACGAGTGTGAGGAGTTTCTTCATGGTTTTAGTATGATTGGATTATGGGTTCGTGTGTGTTGGCGCGAGGAATCTGTCGCACCGGCAGGGGCTCCGTTCTCCGGAGCAAATTCATCAAGGTAGGCTGTCTGGGACATGCAGCGCTGTGTTCAGACGCATCGGGGCGATATTTATTCCGCCCGGAAGACATATTTTCCGGTCGGACGGGCGTGTGGGGGCATGCATGGGCTGTTTCATGCAGGAAAGACTGCGCCCTTCATTACGCCGGGAACGCGCCTTGGTTTCAAGACATTTTTTTGAGGCAGACCGGCGCAAACCATTGTAACTGCCCGGCCCCTCACCCCAAAAACGCGCCCCACGCCCCCATGCATTCCTCCCTCGAACTCAAACGCGAAGTCGATGCCATCCAGATCCCCAGCGGGGACAGCATCAAGCTGCCGCTCGGGATGAAGGTCATCATCACCCAGTCGCTCGGCGGCACCTACACTGTCGCCACCGATTTCGGTCTTGCCCGCATCCAGGCGAAGGACGCCGACGCCCTCGGCATCGACCCCGAGGCGGACAAAAAAGCCGAACAGAGCACCTCCTCGAACGTCCCCGCGGACGTCTCCGACCTCGAAGGCCAGGTCTGGAACCAGCTCAAAAACGTCTATGACCCGGAAATCCCGGTGAACATCGTCGATCTCGGCCTCGTGTATGACTGCAAGGTCGAAACCGACGCCGAAGGCAAGAACAAGGCCGTCGTCAAAATGACCCTCACCGCCCCCGGCTGCGGCATGGGTCCCACCATCGCCGCCGATGCCCAGAGCCGCATCATGACCATCGAGGAGATGGACGATGCCTCCGTCGAGCTCGTCTGGGACCCCGCCTGGAATCAGGGCATGATCAGTATCGAGGGCAAAATGAAGCTCGGCATGATTTAGAAATGCCGAAACCAGAATGAGGAATGATGAATGAAGCCCGAATGCCCCAGTCGCCTGTCCTTATGCTGCGCTCCCATTCTCTCGCTCATTCCTCATTGATTCGGCATTCCTCATTCTGATTTCGTCATTTCCCACTCTCTCAAGCACTCACCACTCCCTTTCCCCACCATGCAGTCTCTTTGGAACGACCAAGAAGCCGCCACCTTCGGCACCGACCTCCTCGGCCAACGTGTTTATACCAGCCGACTCCTCGGCAAAAACCCCGCCCTCGTGCTCCACGGCGGCGGCAATACCTCGGTGAAGGTCACGGAGAAGGACTACTTCGGTGACAGCGTCGAAATCTGCTACGTCAAAGGCTCCGGCTGGGACCTCGCCACCATTGAGCGCGAAGGCTTCGCTCCCGTGCGCATGGAGGCGCTCCTGAAAATGGCCAAACTGCCCACCATGACCGATGAGGACATGGTCCTGCAGCAACGTGCCGCAATGACGAACCCCAACGCCCCCGCCGCCAGCATCGAGGCCATCCTGCACGCCATCCTGCCGTTTAAGTTCGTCGATCACAGCCACGCGAACGCCATCTCTGCCCTCACCTGCGCCAAAGACGGCGAAGCCCGCACTCAGGAGCTTTTCGGCTCCAAAGTGCTCGTGCTGCCCTACATGATGCCCGGCTTCGTTCTGGCCAAACAGGTCTTCGAAGTCCTCCAGAAGACCGATCTGCGCCAAGAAGGCATCGAAGGCATCGTCCTCCTCAAACACGGCCTATTCACCTTCGCCGACGACGCCAAAGCCAGCTACGAAAAGCATATCGAGCTCGTCACCAAAGCGGAAGAATGGCTGGGTAGGGCGGCTGGTCCTCCAGCCGCCGCGGCGCTTGGAGGACCAAGCGCCCTACCTGACCTCCTCGCCCTCTCCAAGCTCCGCCAGCTCGTCTCCAAAACACGCGGCTTCCCTCAAATCGCCCGCCTCAGCACCAGCGAGGCCGCGTTGGCCTACTCCGCGCTGCCAAACATCGCCGATTGCGGCGCTCGCGGCCCCTTGACGCCCGATCACAGCATCCGCACGAAGCGCATCCCTGCCGTGCTCGGTGATGACCACGCCGCCAGCATCCAAACCTTCGCCGCGAACTACGAAAGCTACTTCAAATCCCACGCCAACGGCCAGACCATGCTCGACGCCGCCC
>JBKCXA010000203.1:0-5608 GCA_046316935.1 Prosthecobacter sp. | reverse complement strand
ACCGCATCCTCATGGCTCCGCTCACGCGTTGCCGCGCCGATGCCGATCACAATCCCACGCCGCTGATGGCGGAATACTACGCGCAGCGAGCCAGCGCCGGTTTGATCATCGCCGAGGCCACGATGGTCATGGAGGGCAATTCTTCCTTCTGGATGGAACCCGGCATTTACTCCGACGCGCAAGTCCAAGGCTGGAAAGCCGTCACCGATGCCGTGCATGCCAAAGGCGGTCAGATCGTGCTCCAGCTCTGGCATGGCGGTCGTGCGTGCCATCCGTTGCTCAATGGCGGAGCTCAACCCGTCGCCCCGAGCGCCATTCCGATCACCGGCGATGAAGTTCACACGCCCGAAGGCAAGAAACCCTACGTCACGCCTCGCGAGCTCCGTGACGACGAAATCCCCGGTATCGTCGAAGGCTTCAAAAAAGCTGCCGAGAACGCCAAAGCAGCCGGTTTTGACGGCGTGGAGGTCCATGGAGCCAATGGCTACCTGCTCGACGAATTCCTCCGCGATGGCTCCAACAAGCGCAGCGGTCCCTACGGCGGTCCTTTGGAAAATCGCGCCCGTTTGATGCTCGAAGTGCTCGATGCCGCCATCAGCGTCTGGGGTGCGGATCGTGTCGGTTTGCGCATCTCGCCGCTCAACAGCTACAACAGCATGATCGACAGCGATCCTGTCGCCATCACCACCTACATCGCGCAGCAATGCAGCACGCGCGGCATCGCTTACCTCCACATGATGCGTGCCGATTTCTTCCAGGCGCAGCAGGGCGATGTCATGACGCCCGCCCGCCAGCACTTCAAAGGCACGCTCATCGCCAACATGGGCTACACCGCCGACGAGGCCGAACAAGCCATCACCGAGGGCAAACTCGACGCCGTCGCCTTTGGCTCCAGCTTCCTCGCCAATCCCGATCTGCCTGCCCGCATCGCGGTGAAAGCGCCGCTGAATGCCCCGAACGCCGCGCGGTTCTACTCCCCCGGCCCTGAGGGCTACACCGACTACCCCGCGATGTCGTGAGTCCGCCCATCCATCCCGGTGTCCGCATCGGCCACGTTCACCTGAAAGTGGCCGATCTGGAGCGCTCGCTCGCCTTTTACTGCGGCGTGCTCGGCTTCCAGCTCACGCAGCGCTACGGCCCCGGCGCGGCCTTTGTCTCCGCCGGTGGCTACCATCATCACATCGGCCTCAACACCTGGGAAAGCCGTGGCGGCAAGCCTCCGCCGCGCGGCACCACCGGCCTCTATCACGTCGCCATCCTCTATCCCGATCGCCAAGCTCTCGCCGATGCTTTGCGACGCCTCATCGAGCATCAAATCCCGCTCAATGGTGCCGCCGATCACGGCGTCAGCGAAGCAATTTACCTCAGCGACCCCGACGGCAACGGCCTCGAACTCTACGTGGACCGCGATCCCGCCGAATGGCCGCGTGATGCGAAAGGCGAACTCGAGATGACGACTGCGCCACTTGATCTCGATGCGTTGTTGATGGTGTGAGCTAATCCTGCATCAGGTCGGCACGCGAGGCGGCAAGGCCTGGGTAACGCTTTGGGGACAGAAAAAGCGCTCGTCATTTGTGCGGCGCGTTTCAATCTCCGCGGTCATCTTTTCCCAACCGCATGAAAATCCTTCTTCCGCTCCTTTTGGCTGTCAGCACGGCCAGTTTCGCGCAACTCGCCACGCAGGCCACGCCGGTGGAGAAAATCAAAATCGCCAAGGGCTTCCAGGTGGAGCTGCTCTATTCGGTGCCGAAGGAACAAGAAGGCTCGTGGGTCTCCATGACGCAGGATGACAAGGGTCGGCTCATTTGCAGCGATCAATACGGAGCGCTGTATCGCATCACACCGGGTGCGAAGGCCGCGGACACGAAGGTGGAGAAGCTCAGCATCGACTTCGGGCACTGCCAGGGCCTGCTTTATCATGCGGGAGCGCTTTACGGCGTGGTGAATGACGATGCGTATCAAGGACGCGGCCTCTATCGCTGCAAGGACACGAATGGCGATGATCAATTCGACGCGGTGGAGCTGCTGCGTGCCTTTCCAGGCAAGGCGGGCGAGCATGGACCGCACGGCGTGATCGCTGCGCCGGATGGCAAGAGCCTTTATGTGATGTGCGGCAATCAAACGCCGGAGCCGAGCTGCGAAACGAGCCGCGTGCCTCGTCATTGGGGCGAGGACCAGCTCTTCCCGATGCTGCTGGGTCGCGGTTTCATGCGCGATGTGCTCGCTCCCGGCGGCTGGCTGGCGAAGACGGATCTCGATGGCAAAAAGTGGGAACTCATCAACACCGGCACCCGCAACACCTATGACATCGCCATCAATCGAAACGGCGACATCTTCGGCTTCGATGCCGACATGGAATGGGACACCGGCATGCCATGGTATCGCCCCACCCGCGTGTGCTTCATGCAAACCGGCGGTGAATTCGGCTGGCGCACATGCAGCAAAAAATGGCCCGCACGCTGGGAAGACAGTCTGCCTGCCGTAGTGGACATCGGCCCCGGCTCGCCCACGGGCGTGGCCTTCGGCTACGGAGCCAAATTCCCCGCGAAATACCAGGATGCGCTCTACATTTGCGATTGGAGCTACGGCAAGATGTATGCCGTGCATCTCGCCCCGAACGGTGCAGGCTACACCGGCGCTGCGGAGGAGTTTATGAGCGCCTCCCCGCTGCCGCTGACGGACATCGAAGTCTCGAAAAAGGATGGAGCCATGTATGTCAGCGTCGGTGGCCGAAAAGTGCAGAGCGGGCTGTATCGGGTGACTTTTGTTGGGAAAGCTGAGACGGCGTTTGACGCTCCGAACAAGCATCCTCACGAAACGGGCATGACTGACGAGCTCAGGGGTATTGCCTTGCGCGAAAACCTAGAGAAGCCCGGCAAGACAGCGGATGACGTCTGGAGCTTTCTCTTCTCCCCAGACCGCCACCTCCGCTTTGCCGCTCGCATTGCGCTGGAAAATCAGCCCGTGGCCTCATGGAAAGACAAAGCGCTCTCCGAAGCCAATCCGCGTGCGGCTTTGACCGCCCTCATGGCGCTCGCTCGCAGCAGCGGTGGAGACAAAGCATTGCTGAAGCCCATCCTCGATGCGCTGAGCAAGATCGACTTCAAAGCGCTCAAAGGTCTCGACCGTGTGACCTACATCCGCGACCACATGCTGGCCTTCACCCGCCTCGGCGAACCGGATGCGGCGACGAAGGCCGAATTGATCGCGAAACTCAACCCGCTCTTCCCCACGAATGACACCGGGCTGAATCGCGACCTCCTGGAAGTGCTCGTGTATCTCGGCGATGCCGGGATCGTCGCCAAAGCGGCTCCGCTGGTGAATGACTCGCCCACGCAGGAGGAGCAGATCGACTACGCCCGCATCCTGCGCTTTGCGAAGACCGGCTGGACGAAGGAACTCCGCGCCGATTACTTCCGCTGGTTCCTGCGTGCCGCGAATTACAAAGGCGGGGCCTCGTTTGACCTCTTCATCGGTGAAATCAAAAAAGACGCCCTCGCCACGATGAGCGAGGAGGAAAAGCTGGCGATCAAAGACGTGCTCGATGCCAAGCCGGAGGCCAAAGCGCCCACTTTCACTGCGAAGCCCATGAACTTCGTCAAAGCGTGGACGGTGGCCGATCTCGAAAAATCGCTCGGTGTGGGCCTGGAGGGCAATCGCAACTTCCAAAACGGCCGGAACATGTTTGGAGCCGCGACATGCTTCGCTTGTCATCGCTTCCAAAACGAAGGCGGAGCCATCGGGCCCGATTTGACCTCCGTGGCCGGCAAGGACAGCCCGCGGGACCTGCTGGAGCACATCATCGAGCCGAGCAAAGAAATCAGCGACCAGTATGGCAGCACCGTTTTCACCAAGAAGGACGGCAGCATGGTCGTGGGCCGCATCGCGAACATGAAAGAGAACATCATGATGGTCTGCACGAACATGATGGACCCGAACAATTTTACCAACGTGGACGCCCGCGATGTGGTGAAGACGGAGGAGAGCAAGGTCAGCATGATGCCGCCCGGCCTGCTCTACATGCTGAAGGAGGACGACATCCTCGATCTGATGGCCTACCTGCTGAGCAAAGGGAATCCGGACGATCCCATGTTTGTGAAGTAAGGGGAAGAAGAGGTCAAAGAGTCAAGATGGGGTCAAGCAGGCTGCGTGTGATGCTTGACCATTCCTTGACTTCTTGACCGTGCCTTGACCCGACTGCCCAACAAAAAGCCCGCCGACCTCGAAAGGGCGGCGGGCTCGTTTTTTGAATCGGAAGGCTTAGGCGGCAGCGGCGGCCTCTTCAGGCTGGCTTTCCTCGGAGCGCTCGTCGCGGTCGCCACGGTTGCTGGGCTTGGCACCGCTGATCTGGAGGGGTCGGCCCATGAAAGGCTTGCCGCTGAGCTCGCCGACGGCGCGGCGGGCTTCCTCGACGCTGGCCATGGTCACAAAGGCAAAGCCTTTGGAGCGCTGCGTGCGGCTGTGCACGACGACCTCGGCATTGCGGACGTTGCCCACGCCGTTGAAGAGCTCGAAAAGGTCGCTCTCGCTGGCGTCATAGGAGAGATTTCCCACATAGAGACGCTCGGTGGTGACCTCGGCGGGATTCACCGGGGCGAATTCACGCATCGGCTTCGGCTCGCGGGGCGGGCGGGGGGAGGAGGACTGGCCGCCTTCGGGGCGGGGGGAGGACTTCACCACGGTGGTGTTCGTGATGGGGGCCTTCGGGCGGGACTTGGACGGGCCTTTGCAAAGCAGGCCGAAGCTGATGGTGTTCAGCAGCTTCTGAAAGCCGGAGCGATCATCGATTTTCGGCGTGCGGGGGGCTTCATCGCGGTTGCCGCGGGGGCCGCGGTTGCGACCGCCACGACGGCGGCGCGTGCCATTGTTGGAGTTTGGATTGTTCGACATGGGTGTTCTGCGTGTTGGGCGTGTTCGGGTTCGTGCTTTGGGTTGGGCAGCACACACGGGACGCGAGGCGGGCAGGCGGGGAACAGTCGAAAACCATTTTCCCGGGGCCGGCCGCAGGCGCGGGCGGTGGGCTGTTGCAGTCTCCAAGGCCGGCAAACACCGCCCCGGAGAGCTCTGACCGCCAGCTGGCGGTCTTCACAAGGCCTCCCAGCGGATCAGGCATCCGGCGAGCAGTCGCTTCAGGCGCGGTCAGTGGGAGCGGGCGGCGCATTCAGGTTCTATCGCGGTCAGGGGACGGGCCTCGGAGCTTTGAAGGGGTTGCTCTGGAGGAACTGCGGGCGCGATTCTAGGGGAGCCCCCCCGGATGGTCAACCGCGATTCCCGGCGGCGGGCGAAGCCGCCCTTGCCCTTAAAGGTCATCCGTCCGATGCTCTTCCATGGTCAAACCCATCCTCTACGTCAAAACTGGCTGCCCCTGGTGCGAGGACGTGCTCGATTACCTCGACGCCCGCCGCATCGCCTACGAGAAAATCACCGTCAGCGGCAATCGCGAGGCCATGCAGGAAATGGTCGATCTCAGCGGCCAGTCCAAAGCCCCCACGATGGACTGGGACGGCGAGGTGCTGGCCGACTTCGGCGTGGACGAGCTGGTGCCCTTCTTGCGCGCCCGCGGCGTCGCCGTCTGACCCACCTGCCGTGCAGTGGTGGAGTCCTGGAG
>JBKCXA010000202.1:0-2247 GCA_046316935.1 Prosthecobacter sp. | reverse complement strand
CCCATGAAGCGGTCGAGGCGATGTGCTTTGCCGGTGGGGTCGTGGCTGAACTTCGCGGTGAGCAGCTCGGTCCACTTTCCATCGGCGGTGGCGAACCATTGTGGGCCGTAGAGGGCTTTGCGCTGCTGGTGGCCGTTTTGGCCGCCGAAGTTTTCGCTGAAGGAATGCAGACCGCGCAGGTAGCTGCCGTCCTTCGGCGCTTTGAAGCTCGCGATGAGCATCCAGCTTTGCTTCTCGGGATGGAACCAGTAGCCGCTGTAGGTCGTGTGGTTCCCCTCGGGCTTCACGGCGACGACAAACTTCTGCGCCTGGCCGGTTTTCCACGGATAGACGAGGTGTGAATGCCCGCCGGTGCCTTCGTGGCCGAAGACGCTTGCCTCGACGCCTTCGCCTTTGGCGACGAGTTGTGTCTGATCGTCCTTTGCGACGTTAGAGCGGTCGATGGCGTTGGTGCCGTTGCCGGCATCCCACACGGAGAAGATGATGCGCCGCTCGGTCTCTGAATTGATCTGCATGCCGAAGTAGCCGCGTGAGAAGCCACAGGCCATGTAGAAGGTGTAAAGCGGCTCCTCGACCGCAGTGACCTCGTTGTAGAAGAGCGCGATCTTCTCGTCCTTCGGCGTCGGATACATCAAATGCACCGAGGAGGCGTTGCGGCGCGGCTCGAGGTTGAAATGCGCGTCGGCGGTCGCAGGTCCGTCGAGCACGAGGGCTTCGATGAGGCCTTTGCAGCCATCTTTGGAGGTCAGTTCAAACTTCGCGTAACCGGCTTTCGCGATCTCGAACTCGCCAAACGAAGCCATTCCATTCGTCACGGTGGCCTCGCGGCTCGTTTCGCCGATCTTCAGGACGAAAGCGCGGCCTTCATCGCTTTTCACGCGAAGGCTCGCGGTGAGCTTGCCGGGCGTTTTGATCTCGCCGAACCACGAGATGTGCTGTTTCGCGTCCTTCCAGCCACTGAGGCCTTTTTCCTTCGAAAACTCGACTCCGCGGAAATCGGGATCGCAGTAAGCGGTGAAGGCGGGAACGCTGATTTCAGCATGAGCGAGCGAGACGAGGCAAAAGAGGGCGAGGAGGTTACTTTTCATGAGGAGAGCTAGTTGGACCAATCGAGCACGACTTTGCCGCAGTTGCCGCTTTCCATCGCGGCGAAGCCTTGTTCGAAGTCGGTGTAGTGGAAGCGGTGGGTGATGATGGGCGCGATGTTGACGCCGTTTTCGAGCATGACGCTCATCTGATACCAGGTCTCATACATCTCGCGGCCGTAGATGCCGTGGATGGTGAGCATGTTGAAGATGACCTTGTTCCAGTCGATGGCGATGGGCTCGCTAGGGATGCCGAGCATGGCGATCTTCCCGCCGTGGCACATGTTGTCGATCATGTCGCGGAAGGCGGTGGCGTTTCCGCTCATCTCCAGGCCGACATCGAAGCCTTCCTTCATGCCAAGCTGCTTTTGCACGTCGGCGATGCTGCCCGTTTTGACGTTCAAGGCGACCGTCGCGCCCATTTTTCGTGCAAGATCGAGGCGGTAGTCGTTCACATCGGTGATGACGACGTGGCGTGCGCCGGCGTGTTTGACGACGGGGATGGCCATGATGCCGATGGGGCCTGCGCCGGTGATCAAAACGTCTTCCCCCATGCATTCAAAGGCCAGTGCGGTGTGCACGGCGTTGCCAAAGGGATCAAAAATGCTCGCCACTTCCTCGTCCACGCCTTCGCGGTGGTGCCAGACGTTCGTCATCGGCACGCTGATGTATTCGGCGAAGGCCCCGGTGCGGTTCACGCCGATGCCGACGGTGTCTTTGCAAAGGTGGCGGCGGCCTGCGAGGCAGTTGCGGCAGCGACCGCAGACGACGTGACCTTCTGCGCTGACGATCTCGCCGGGATGGAAGTCGTTCACGTTCGAGCCGACAGCGACGACTTCGCCGACGAACTCATGCCCCACGACCATCGGCACGGGGATCGTCTTCTGCGCCCATGCGTCCCATTTGTAGATGTGCTGGTCCGTGCCGCAGATGCCGGTTTTGCGGACCTTGATGAGGACATCATTGATGCCGACCTGCGGCTCCGGGACATCCTGGAGCCACAATCCGCGCTCCGCTTTGGCTTTGACGAGTGCTTTCATAGTTGTGCGGCAACTTGGAATCCAATCCGGTAAAATGGCAAGGTGAAGTTTCTATTTTACAAGACGGGCGTCCGCTATACTGACGCACCATGCCTGCCAAATAGTCTGCCAGCATCCCCGAA
>JBKCXA010000201.1:0-5401 GCA_046316935.1 Prosthecobacter sp. | reverse complement strand
CCGCATCGTGAATCTTCTGAAGCGCTTCGAGCTGCCCGTGACCCTCGGCGAGGAGTTTTCCACCGAGGAGATCATGCGCATCGCCCGCATGGACAAGAAGTTCGAGAAAGGCCGCATCCGCTTCGTCCTGCTCAAAAAGGCCGGCGAGGCCTACCTGAGCAAAGACGTCCTCGAAGGCCACCTCATCAACGCTCTCGACGAGATTCGGAAGCCGGTGTGACGTCGGGATGAAGCCGTCCTTGCCGATTCGGCATCCTGATGCCATTCTTAGACCATGATCGCAGAGGCCCAAGACACCTTTTCCTCCAAGCTGGCGGCCATTCAAAAGCGTGCCATCGAGAAACGCACTGCCTTAGTGCAGCCACGCACTGCCTGGGACCCGATGAATCCCCGCCTGGTCGCCACCGGAGATGATGCGATCTTCTGCGATGCCATGCGTTTGGGTGAACAATGGCGCGAGACAGCCAATCGCGAGGGCAAATAGGCATGGTCGTCGTTTTGGACACGAACCACTTCAGGGAATACATCCGCCAAAGCCCGGAAGGTGAGGCACTGAGATCTCGGCTGCGAGAGCGTAAACCGGAGGTTTTTACCACGATCATCACCTCGCAGGAGAGCGCTCAGGGCTGGTTTGCTTGGATCAACAAACAGCCGCCGGGACGCGGGCAGGTTCACGGATATCAAGTTTACCAGCAGAGCTTGGAATCGCTTGCAGGACTCGGTCTTCTTGGATTCGACGACGATGCAGCCGAGGTTTTTGAGTCTCTGCTCGAGATGCGTCCACGCATCGGCACGATGGATTTGAAGATCGCCGCCATCTGTTTGGCGCACGATGTGCTGCTGCTCTCGCGGAACCTGCTCGACTTTGAAAAAGTCCCCGGTTTGAAGGTCGAAAACTGGCTCGACTGAAAAGGACCGGGAATGCCCGGCATGACGCTCTTGTGATTCCTCGTGACAAAGCGGCGTCGTTCCGCGTATTCCACGCACCATGTCCAACCGCCGCCGCTTTCTCCGCTCCCTTTCCGTCACCACGCTCGCCGCTGCCTCGGGCGGTCTTTTGCCTGCGCAAGAGGCCAAACCGGCACGCAAGCTGCGCAAGGCCATCATGGGCGGCACGCTCGGCCTTAAGGGCACACTCATCGAGAAATACAAAGCCGCGAAGGAGGCCGGTTACGAAGGCGTGGAGCCTTCCGGAGGCATGAACCAGCAGGAGGTCATTGACGCCCTCGGTCAGTCCGGCCTGCAAGCCGCCAGCGTGTGCTGCCACACGCATTGGAAGCAGACGCTCACCCATCCCGATGAAAAAACCCGCGAGGAAGGCCTGCAGGGCGTTCTTCAAACCCTGCGCGATGCCAAGGCCTATGGCGCTGATTCCATTCTCGTCGTTCCCGGCACCGTCGGCGATGACGTGACCTACCAGCAGGCCTGGGACCGCTCGATCGCCGAGATCAAGAAAGCAGTGCCTCTTGCCAAGGAGCTCGGCGTGAAGATCTCCATCGAGAACGTTTGGAACAACTTCATCCTCAGCCCCATCGAGGCCGTGAAATTCCTCGACGAGATCGGCGATCCGATCGTCGGCTGGCATTTCGACATCGGCAACGTGCTGCGTTACGGCTGGCCGGAGCATTGGATCCCCGTGCTCGGCAAGCGCATCAACCGCATCCACGTCAAAGAATACTCCACAAAGAAAATGAAGGACGAGGGCGTGTGGAAGGGCTTCGACTGCGACCTCACTGAAGGCACGAACAACTGGGCCGCCATCATGAAGGCCCTCGACAGCATCGGCTACACCGGCTGGGCCATCAGCGAGCAACGCGGCGGCATCAACCCCAACGGCCTCCGCATGCTCGTCGAGCGCATGGACAAGATTTTCGCGATGTGAGGCAGTTTGCCGCGTGAGATTCTTGTTTGCCGTGCGGCGACAGAAATGGCATGATCAGGTATGGCGACTCTATCTTCAATCCAATCTAACGACGCGAAATACGCTGCCGTGGCGGAACGAGTGCGTCTGATGGGCTATCAGGTGCCAGCCCGTGGTGCATGGCAAAAGCGTGCTGGTGCCATGACAGGCAGCACAGCTTTTGACGAGGCACTCAAAGAAGGGGAGCAGTGGCGGAAAGAGGAGAACCTCCGCTCACTGGAGGGCGTGCATGCTGATTCTTGATACCAATCACTACTCGGAGATCGAACGCCGTTCCCGTCCGGGACAGGTTTTGGAAGCACGGCTGATAGCGGCCAAAGATGAAGCTTTCATCACCATCGTCACGCCGGAGGAGGTTCTGAAAGGATGGATGGCTGTCATCCAGCCTCATCGACATTCGGATCATGGTGTCCGAGCTTATGCCGACTTTCATCGCAGCCTCGAAGGCTTTCGCGACTGGTTCATCCTTCCTTGGAGTGAGGATTCTGCCTCCATTTTCGCCCGGCTCAAAGAGTCGCGTCTGCATGTCGGAACAAAGGATCTCTGCATCGCCAGCATTGCGCTGGAATACGAGGCTACCATTCTTACCCGCAACCTCGTCGATTTCGCCAAAGTGCCTGGCCTCAAGGTGGAAAACTGGCTCGACTAGCCGGTCGCTGGCGTGCTGAATTGGACGAAAGCCCGCCGCAAAGCCCCTCGCCCCCACTTTCCCGCCGTCCCGGCACAGCAAGTGCTCATTAAGGCTTTGAAACGGCCCTTTCACCATCCATCTACTTGCCCTTCTGCCTTCGCTCGCCCTTCGTGGCGGCCCCATTTTTGTTCTTTGTCTCTTTCCATGGAATCCCCGCTCAACTGCCCGCCTTCCGACTCCACCGAGTCGCTCAAAGTCTCGATCACCAACCACCTGCGCTTCACCCTGGGGGCCTATGTGAAGTCCGCTTCCGAGAATGACTGGTGGGTGGCCACCTGCCTGGCTGTGCGTGACCGTGTGATGGACATGTCCACAAAGTCCCGCTCGCTGCATCGTCAGGAAGGCGTGCGCCGCGTGCATTACCTCTCGCTCGAATACCTCATGGGCCGGCTTTTGGAGAACAATCTCCGCAATTCCGGGCTCTACGATCACACCAAGGCCGCCCTCAGCGAGATGGGCAAGGACCTCGACTCCCTCCTGCAACGCGAGCCTGACATGGGCCTCGGAAATGGCGGCCTCGGCCGTCTCGCCGCGTGCTTCATGGACTCGCTCAGCACGCTGAACCTGCCCGCCATCGGCTACGGCATCCATTATGAGTTCGGCCTCTTCAAACAGGAGTTCGTGAACGGCAAGCAGGTCGAACATCCGGACGCCTGGATGCGAGATGGTAGCCCGTGGAAGATCGCTCGCCCGTCCTACCGCCAAAAGATTCATCTCTATGGCCGCAGCGTGCAGAAGTTCGACGACCTCGGCAATCCGCACTACGAGTGGGTCGATACGAAGTGCCTCCTCGGCCTGCCTTGGGACATCCCGATTGTCGGTTATGAATCCCACACCGTGAACGTGCTGCGCCTCTGGCAGGCGCAGGCGGATGAGGACCTCAATCTGCAAATCTTCAACGAAGGCGGCTACATCGACGCCATTCGCGAGAAGGCCATGGCCGAGACCGTGTCGAAGGTGCTCTACCCGAACGACAGTACGGAAAGCGGCAAGGAATTGCGTCTCGTGCAGCAGTATTTCTTCGTCGCCTGCTCGCTCGCCGACATCATCCGCCGCTTCAAAAACGGCTACAACCTTCCCTGGAGCGAGTTTCCCTCCAAAGCCGCCATCCAGCTCAACGACACGCATCCCGCTGTCGCCATCCCCGAACTCATGCGCATCCTCGTCGATGAGGAAAAGCTCGATTGGGCGCAGGCCTGGAGCATTTGCCAGCAGACCTTTGGCTATACGAATCACACGTTGCTGCCCGAGGCCCTCGAAACATGGTCCGTCGGTCTCTTTGAGCGTGTCCTGCCGCGTCACCTTCAGATTATCTACCAGATCAATCACCTCTTCCTCACGCACGAAGTCGAAGCCAAATGGCCCGGCGACAACGAGAAGAAAAAAGTCCTCTCGCTCATCGAGGAACGCGGCGGCCACAAAGCCGTGCGCATGGCCCACATGAGCGTGCTCGGTTCCCACGCCACGAACGGCGTCGCCGCGCTGCACACGCGTTTGCTCTGCGAGCGGCTCTTCCCCGAGTTCCACGAGCTTTTCCCCGAGCGCTTCCTCAATCTCACCAATGGCGTCACCTTCCGTCGCTGGCTCGATGTGTGCAATCCGGAGCTCTCCGCCCTCATCACCGAGTCCATCGGCTCCGGCTGGCTCAAAGACGCCTCGAAGCTCCGCGGCCTCGAAAAATTCGCCACCGACAGCTCCTTCCAGCAGCGCTTCCACGACATCAAACGCGGCCACAAAGTGCGCCTCGCCAAGATCATCCAGGATAGCTGCGGCGTCAGCGTCAGCCCGGATGCGCTCTTCGACGTGCAAATCAAGCGACTGCACGAATACAAGCGCCAGCACCTCAATCTCATCCACATCGTCAGCCTGTATCGCCAGCTCCTCGACAACCCGAACCTCGACATCGCCCCGCGTGTCTTCGTTTTCGGTGCCAAGGCCGCTCCCGGCTACTACCTCGCCAAAAACATCATCCACGCCATCAACGCCCTCGCCGCGAAGGTAAACCATGATCCGCGCATCGGTGGCAAGCTGAAGGTCGTCTTCATTCCGAACTACGGCGTCTCCATCGCCGAGCGCATCATTCCTGCCGCCGATCTGAGCGAACAAATCTCCACCGCTGGCAAGGAAGCCTCCGGCACCGGCAACATGAAGCTCGCCCTCAACGGCGCTCTCACCATTGGCACGCTCGATGGAGCCAATGTCGAGATCCTCGAAGAAGTCGGCGACGACAACATCTTCATCTTCGGCCTCACCGTCGAAGAAGTCACCGAACTCCGCGCCAAGGGCTACAATCCCATGGACTTCTACTGGGCCAGCGAAGAGCTGCGCCTCAGCCTCGACTGGCTCACCAGCGATGCTTTCACCGGCAACGCCAACGAGTTCAAACCGCTCCGCGACAGCCTCCTCCATCACGGCGACCCCTTCCTCGTCATGGCCGACTACGACAGCTACGCCGCCGCACAGGCCAAAGTCGGCTGGGCCTATCAAAACGTCCCCGAGTGGACCCGCAAAGCCATCCTCAACACCGCAAGAGTCGGCAAATTCAGCAGCGACCGCACCATCCTCGAATACGCCGAGAAGGTGTGGAAACTGCCGCAGGTAGCTGTGCCGTAACCGCCGCCGGCGAATCCTACTCGTCCTCTTACTCCTACTCCTCCTCGATCAGAGCGCGTCTTTTCAGCCATGCTAGTGCACTGGCAAAAGCGGCGCTCTGAATCAACTGAGGGACTGTGGCCTTGGACACCTCAGGGGGAATAATGCGCCGAAACCGCATGGAATGCGTAGTTATC
>JBKCXA010000200.1:0-11827 GCA_046316935.1 Prosthecobacter sp. | reverse complement strand
GCTACTCCACGGGCCTCGTCGGCAAATGGCACCTCGGCGTGTGGAGCCTCAATCCGGCGCATCATCCGCAAAATCATGGCTTCGACTTCCACTTTGGCCTGCCACACTCGAACGACATGGACCCGAATGCAGGCAATCCGAAGATGGCGAACGCTCTCTCCGATCAAAAAGCCGAATTTTGGAATGCGCCGCTCTATCGCGGCCTCGAACTCGTCGAGCGGCCCGCCGATCAAACCACGCTCACACGTCGCTACACGGAGGAAGCCGTGAAATTCATCACCGCAAACAAGTCCAAACCCTTCTTCCTCTACTTCCCGCATACCTTTCCTCACACGCCGTTGTTTGCTTCGCCTGCCTTCAAAGACAAAAGCCGTCGCGGCCTGTATGGCGATGTCGTCGAGGAGCTCGACTGGAGTGTCGGCCGCGTGCTCGACACGCTGCGTGAGAGCGGCCTCGCCGAGAACACGCTCGTCGTTTTCAGTAGCGATAACGGCCCCTGGACGCTCATGGGCGAGACCGGTGGCAGCGCGGGGCTTTTGCGGGAAGGGAAGGGCAGCACCTGGGAGGGCGGCATGCGCGTCCCCGGCATCGCCTGGTGGCCGGGGAAGGTGAAACCAGCCGTCTGCCGCGAAGTGGCCTGCACGATGGATCTCTTCACCACCGCCGCGAAACTCGCTGGCGCTGAAGTCCCCGCTGATCGTGCCATCGACGGCCTGGACATCTCCCCACTGCTATTCGGTGAGGTAAAAGTGGAGCGCGAGGCCTTCTGCTACTACCGCGGCCAGCAGCTCTACGCCGTCCGAGTCGGCGCCTGGAAGGCCCACTTCATCACGCGAAGCTCTTACGGCCCGGACAAACCGGTGACGCATCAGATTCCCGAACTCTACAACCTCGAACAAGACCCCTCCGAGGCCCGCAACGTCGCCGCCAAGCATCCCGAGATCCTCGCGAGCATCCGCGCCGCCGTCGAAAAACACCGCGCCACCGTCAAAGACGTGCCAAACCAGCTCGAAGGCGTCGTCGAGGCGGCGAAGTGAGAGATGCGATAAGGGGTTGCCAAGACGGGGCTGGTGTCGTGTAATCGGCGCTGCTTGTCACCCAATCCTTTATGATGTTCAGCTGCCGGGTCGTTTCATGGTTTCACGTGCTCCTGCCGACACGGATGGTTGGCATGTGGTTGCTCACGATGGGGTGGGTTCTGGCTCAGGATCCGACGTCCCGTAATTTCAAGATCCTGAGCCTTGGGACGACGGGAGGAGCGGTGGTGGATCACACCTCATTCACGGGCGATGATCGTGGGGGGATCGCCGCGTCGGCCAGCCAGGTGTTTGTGACAGGGGATACCTCGACTTCCAGGCATTCGCTGGCGGATTTGAGTGGGGGCGTGTCCATCGGCCGCATGTCCAACGGGTTGTGCTCCGACCTCGGCAGCGGGACGGTCTATGTCCTGGCTCACAATGGAGTGGAGATCAGCGTCGGTGGCACCACGGTGAGCCAGTTGATTCAACTCGACCCGCTCACCGGAGGGCTGACGGGCACGATCGTCGAGCTTTCGATGCCCATCATCACAGGGGCGTCAGGGAGCAATGGCGTCTTCAGTGGGAATGGTCGGGTGGTCATTCACAACGGCTCCCGTGTTTATGACATCTTGCTTCCCTCTGGCGAGGTGACAGATCTGGGACTGATGAGTATGCCGCCGTGGATGGCGAGCGAGAACTGGGCCATCTGGGGTGTGGCGGAGCAGTTTGGCGGGAACCTGTATCTGGCCTACCGTGCCGCTGCCGGGCATACCATCGTGCGCCGTCGCGTGCCAGATGGGCTGGAGCAGACCATCGCGACCTTTACCAACCTCAGTGATCTGGCGAGTTGGACGGTGGCCCCCGCCTTAGGGCGTTGGTACTTCCATCATGAGAACGGCAGTCAGTTCGGTGGTATTGGTGAAGTTCTCGGCTATGCCACGGCCACGTTTGACGGGCCTCACACGCAGCCGCCCGTCATCAGCAGTGTACAAGAGGTCTCTGGTTTCGTGGGAACTTCGTTCAGTTTTCAGATTCTGGCCAATCGATCTCCGCTTAGCTACGCAGCCAGCGGGCTGCCTGGGGGCCTGTCTTTGGATACAAGCACAGGTCTGATCTCCGGCACACCGACGACAGCGGGAACCTTCCAGGCATCCATCTCCTGCACGAACTGGGTGGGCACGACCACCGTGCCTCTCACCCTTATCGTCTACACGCAGTTTCCGGCCGTGGCGGTCTTTGCGGATCCTGCGTATGTGAATGCAACAAGTCTGGCGCAGATGCAGGCTTCGTTGACGGGCATGGGTTGCCCGGTGACGACCTTCACCGGCATCGCAGCAACGGATTGGAACACTGCGTTTTCAAATGCTGAGGTCGTGGTGATGCCGAGTTTTGTGAATCTTTCGCCCTCATCCGAATTGCGAGAGGCCATCAATCAAAACCTGGCGGCGGGCAAAGGGCTGGTGCAGACAGCTGGGGCATCGGGAAAAGTTTTTCTCAATAGTCTGAGAATTGGGACTCCCCTCGATACATCGGGGATCTCGAATCTGGCGCTCACGAAGGTTCCGGGCTTGAGCGGCTTCTCGAACTCGCCCGGAATGCTGCCAGCGCGAACTGGCGTCTATTTCACCTACAGCGGCTATTTGCCCGACGGCAGCCAGAGTATCTATAATAACGGGAGTAATAGCGGAGCATGGTTTGCCGGGCGCATCGGCAGCCTGGGTTACAATTGGGCGCATGGAGCTGATGCCGCCTGGGATGCGGTTTTGAGGGACATGCTCGACGCGGTGCGTGGCTACCTGACCGGGCCGGAGATTGTGGTGTTGAACTATTATGGTGCCGTTCTTGCTGACGGGAGCACAGTGACTCAAAACATTGGCTACACAGCGATCGGAGAATTCAGCGAGCGGGATTTCACCATCAGGAACGAGGGCTTCGCGCAGCTTAGCAGCCTCATCTTCTCCATCGAAGGAGCACATCCGACGGATTTCAGCATAAGCACCCAGCCGGTGGCGGCTTTGGCACCGCTGGCATCCACGAGTTTCACCGTGCGTTTTGCGCCCTCGGCAGCGGGTGCGAGGACCGCCACGCTGCGCATTGCCAGCAACGATGCTGATGAGAGTCCCTTTGACATTCCACTAGCCGGCACTGGCTTTGTGGCTGTGCCGGAGATCTCGGTTCAAGCAGGCCAGGAAGCTTTGGTGGACGGTACTTCCAACGTATCGTTTGTTGATACCCCGGTCACGGGTTCTAGCCGGATGTCGTTCGGCATTTCCAGCACGGGGACAGGCAGCCTAAAGGGGGTGAGTGTGACCATTGATGGGACTCATGCAGGAGATTTCACCGTCTCTCAGCCGCCTCCTCCGGTCATCGCGGCATCTGATTATGTGATTTTTGAAGTGCGGTTCAGTCCCTCAGCCACTGGCAGCCGCACCGCGCAGCTCCACATCGCCAGCAATGACGCGAATGAGAATCCTTTCGATATCACTCTCACAGGCACCGGTATCCCACTGGTAGGCACCGCCTCTCTTTTCACCGATCCCACCTACACCGAGGGGCCAGAAGAGGGAACCACCGCATCCTTCATACGGACGAGCCTCAGCGTCATGGGCTATGCCGTGACGGATTTCACCGGCACCAGCGCTGAGGCCTGGGATGCGGCCTTCGATGCTGGCGTGGTAGTATTGCCGCCGCTCACGAGCAATTTCGTGCTGACCGAAAATGCTCAAAGACTGGTCAACAATCATCTGGATGGCGGGAAGGGCCTTGTGGTGATGGGGGCGCCTTCCGGCCGGGCGAGCAGCTTTCTGAATACCCTCCGTGGCTGGAGCCTTTATGAGGAGACATACGACCAACAGGCCCACACACCAATGAGCAAGATCATGGGACTGTTGGGATTTGCCGCGTCGCCTCCTGTCTTGGAAGGCTACCAGTGGATTTATAATCTCTATTTGCCTTACCTGCCCGCCGGGGCGCGGGTCCCTTACTTCGAGTATCTCTATGCGCCGATTTTCACCCATCAGCATGCCGCCTTTATGGGGTATCAATGGGGCTGGGGGGATCCTTCAGAGGCGCTACTGGTGCTCGGAGATCTGATGACGGAGGTGAGGCTGCCTGTCGCAGGGCCTGAGATAGGCGTGGCTCGCTCAGCAGATGGCAGATGGCTGGCGGCGGATGGATCCACCGAGGCAAGGCCCGTCTATGCGCCGCTGGGATCTGAAAGCATCGTCAGCTTCACCCTTCGTAACTTTGGCGGCCAGCCCCTGCTCATCAGTGGCATCAGCATTGAGGGGACAAACGCTTCCGATTTCACCATCAGCACGCCGCCTGCGGCGTCTGTTGCCGCCGGCATGTCCACCTCCATCTCCGTGCGTTTCACTCCCTCGGCTGTCGGGAACCGCCATGCTGTGCTGCGCCTCACCAGCAACGATCCGGATGAAACTGCCTTTAAAATTGCCTTGGAGGGCGTCACTCAGCCGATCCTGTTTGAGGACGATTTTGACCCCGGGATCGACACGCCGCTTTGGTCCTCCATTGACGGAGCTTCCGCTAATACCTTTGCGCAGGCGGCCGGCCCGGGCAGCACGGACAGGAGCCTGCATTTCTACGGCGCTGGCAGCCGGCAAGCCACCACCATCCCGCTCGACACCACCTCTGGCGGCACCGTCAGCTTCAAGATCGCTCTGGGGAGCGAGAATAGCCCGAGCTATTATTGGCGACCGGTGGCCCCAGGTAGTGAACCTGTGCTGGAGTATTCGACGGATGGCGTCGCCTACACATCGGTGGGAGGCCCCTACACGAACCAAGGCTGGGGAGGTTTCCAGGTGGAGATACCGTTGGCAGCCCGCACCGCCGCGACGAGGTTTCGCTGGCACCAGCCGGTTCATGCTGGCTCCACCTATGCGAATCACTGGGCCATCGAGGACGTTCGCATCGGTCCTGGGCGCATCGCATACCCGGAGATCAGCGTCGAGAAATATGATGCGGTGCTGGTCAATGGGGCCGCCGCATTGGATGGCTTCTGGGCGCCACTCGGCGGCGATGAGAACAGGGGCCTTGTCATTCGAAACACCGGCTGGGCCGATCTCACCGGCATCACCACCAGTATCAGCGGGCCAAACGCCGCCGATTTTACCATCACAACCCCACTCGCCAGCACTCTCACGCCGGGGGGGGCCTCGCTCCTGAACATACGCTTCACCCCGCAGGCGACAGGCGACCGCACAGCCACACTGCAAATCTTCAGCAGCGACGCGGATGAAAGCCCGTTCATCATTTCTCTGGCGGGCAGCGGCTATGCCGCCGCTCCGGAGATTCACCTCGAAGGTTCCTTGGGCAGCCTGCCGGATGGTGGAACGCAAGACTTTGGCACCGTGAACGCAGGCTCTAGCGGGACGGTTTCCTTCGCCGTGATAAACTACGGATCTGCTCCACTCACCGGCCTGGCCGTGACGATTGACGGTGCGGATGCTGCGCTTTTCGCCGTCGCCAGTCCTCCTGCTGCCACCGTTTCTCCAGGTGGATACTCCACGACTTTTTCCATCCGCTTTAGCCCATTGAGCAACGGAGCGAAGTCCGCCGTCCTTCACCTCTCCAGCAATGATGAGGACGAGAATCCCTACGATGTGATGCTCACGGGCACGGGCTTCGTTTACGCCCCAGAGATCGTCGTGGAGCAGCCTGCGGGCACCGTGCTCACTGATAATCTCTCCGCGGTGGACTTCGGTAGCGTGGTGACGGTCTCGAACACCACACGGACCTTCACGGTGCGTAACACCGGCAATCAAAACCTGACGGGTCTGAACGTGACATTTGCGGGCGCCGACGCAGCCAGTTTCACGATTGCCACGCCTCCGGTTTCAGCCTTTGCTCCTGGATTGAGCACGACCTTTCAGATTCGCTTTGCCCCAACAGTAGCGGGCAGCCTCTCCGCCGTGCTACGCCTCGCCAGCAATGATGCGGATGAAAATCCTTTCGATATCCCTCTCACTGGCACAGGGGTGGCCCCGACGCCGGAAATCGAGGTGAGCCAAGGAGCCTCAGGACCGCTGGTGGATGGCGCTGCCAGCCTCACGTTTGCCAATGCTCTACCGGGGGCCTTTTCCCAGATCATGATCACCCTTCAGAACACCGGGACTGCGGCTCTGAACGGCATATCCGCCAGTTTTTCAGGAGGGCAATCATCGGTATTCGGCCTCTTCACCACGCCGCCTGTCAGCATTCCTGCCGGAGGCAGCGCCCGTTTCACCGTTCGTTTTTCACCAACCGCGACCGGTGCCCACACGACCACGTTGCGCCTTTTCAGCAATGATGCGGATGAGAGTCCTTTCGACATCATGCTGAACGGCTTTTCTTCCACTGTCGTGACGGAGGTGGTGAATTTCGACGGGCTGGAAGCACCGAGCTCTTCATCCAGCCAGACTCGTCCCGTCAGCGACTATGTGCCGCCCACCGTCAACGTGTCCACCAGCACCATGAAGGTGCTCGGCGGGGGATCGTCCGTGTCTCCGAACAACCTCTACTGGGGCAGCACCTACACCTTCGGCGCAAGTGATGTCACCCTCGTGTTCCCGTCGTCCGTGGCGGGTCTTTCGTTAAGGACCGCCAGCACCCTTGGGGCCAGCACCCAGGTGGTGGCCTTTGATGAATCCGGCCATGTGGCCTATTTGTCCAACATCGAAGTCTCCTGGATAGAGAGCACTGTGGTCATTCCTGTTCCGCGAGTGTCCAGGCTCATTTTCTCGACCACCGGTTATGGAGGGTCCATCGACGATGTCACCTACACGGTTTCCACTCCTGCTGAGATCGCCATCGAGCAGCCGGCGGGTGTGAATCTCGCCGATGGTGCCGCCGCGGTCTCCTTCGGCTCGGCGGCGGCGCCTGTGACGAGGACCTTTACGATTCGTAACATGGGCGGCTCCACGCTCAGCAGCCTTGGCGCCACGTTCAGCGGGGCTCATGCGGCGGATTTCAGCCTTGTTACGTCCCCACCCGCCAGTCTGTCGGCGGGAGGTTCCTCTTCGTTCACCGTGCGCTTCTCACCCTTCACGCCAGGTGCCCGCTCCGCCTCCCTGCGAATCGCGAGCAATGATGCCGATGAGAACCCTTTTGATATTGTCCTAGACGGTGTCAGCGTCACGCCCGCTGGTGGCCTCGATGCCTGGCTGCCCGCCGGGTTGCCAGATCGCACACCTCAAGGCACACCGCATGATGATGGCATCGCCAACCTGCTGAGGTATGCCTTCAATTTGAACTCAAACGCTCCAGACCAGCGCGTAATGGCTCCTGGGGGCACCTCGGGTCTGCCCGTCATCGGCCGTCAGCAGGCTGGCGCTGCCACCGTTTTCCGCTTTGAGTTCCTGCGCCGCATCGGCAGCGGTCTGCAATACACCCCGGAGAAAACCAGCACACTGGACGCCGGAGGCTGGACACCCCTGCTGAGCCCTCCGATCATCACGCCTGTGAATGAGTTTTGGGAACGTGTGGTTTACGAAGAGCCGGTGGATTCGGTCACGGTGCCTGCCTGCTTCGGTCGCGTCCGGGTACTTCTTCCCTAAGCCCTCCCAGGGATTCCCCCAACTTGAAACTTGAAACTTGAAACGGGAAACCGAGAGCAGGAACCTGCGCACTCCTCCCCCAATCATGTCCTTCATCCACGACGACTTTCTCCTCTCCACGAAATCCGCCAGCCGCCTCTACCACTCGTTCGCCGAGAACGAGCCGATGATCGACTACCACAATCATCTCCCGCCGCAGGACATCGCGCGGGACCGCCAGTTCGCCAATCTCTTCGAAATCTGGCTCGAAGGCGACCACTACAAGTGGCGTGCCATGCGCTGCAACGGCATCCCGGAGAGCCACATCACCGGCTCCGCGTCTCCACGCGACAAATTCCTCGCCTGGGCCAAAACCGTGCCGCAGACGCTGCGTAACCCGCTCTACCACTGGACCCACATCGAGTTGAAACGCTACTTCGGCATCGACGACCTCCTCAACGAGCAAACCGCCCCCGCCATCTGGGAAAAGACGCAGGACATGCTCGCGCAGAAGGACATGAGCGCTCGCGGCATCCTGAAAAAATTCCAAGTCCGCGCCCTTTGCACCACCGATGATCCCATCGACGACCTCGCGCATCATCAGAAGTGCGCCGCCGATGGCTTTGAAGTCGGCGTCTATCCCACCTTCCGTCCCGACAAAGCCCTCGCCGTGCATTCACCCGAAGCCTGGAATGCCTGGTGTGACAAACTCAGTGCCGCCAGCGGCATCGACGTGAAGAGCTACGCCACGCTGCTCGATGCCCTCACGCAGCGTCACGACTTCTTCCACAGCGTCGGCGGTCGCCTCAGCGATCACGGCCTGAACTACTGCCACGCCAATGTCGTCAGCGATGCCGAGGCTGAGCGCATCTTCCAAAAAGCCCGCAGCGGCACCGCCGCCACCGCGCAGGAGCAGGATCAGTTCGCCAGCAACATCATGCTGCATGTGGGCCGTCTCAATGCCGCCAAAGGCTGGACCATGCAGCTCCACCTCGGCCCCGTGCGCAACAACAACAGCCGCCTCGCTCGCCAGATCGGTGCAGACGTCGGCTGCGACAGCATCGGCGACTGGCCGCAGGCTGAAACGCTCTCCCGCTTCCTCGACCGTCTCGAAACCGAGGATCACCTGCCCAAAACCGTCCTCTACAACGTCAATCCCGCCGCCAACTACGTGTTCGGCACCATGGCCGGCAACTACGCTGACGGCACCACGCCCGGCAAAGTGCAGTTCGGCAGCGGCTGGTGGTTCGTCGATCAAAAAGAAGGCATGGAGTGGCAGATCAACGCCCTCAGCAATCTCGGCCTCCTCAGCCGCTTCATCGGCATGCTCACCGACAGCCGGAGTTTTATGAGCTTCCCCCGCCACGAATACTTCCGCCGCACCCTCTGCAACCTCCTCGGCACCGACATCGAAAACGGCCTCGTCCCGAACGACGAAGCCCTCGTCGGCCAGATGGTCAAAAACATCTGCTACGGCAACGCGAAGGCGTATCTGGGGCTGGCGAGGTCTTGAGGCACCCCGAACAACCCTATTTCAGCGAGCCAGCGAACGGGAAGCGACTATTGCAAAGCACCACGTCATGCTTGGTTCGCTGTTGTGCATGTTCGCCCTAGTTGGTTCGTGTTTACTCGTCATGCTGACTTGATTGTATCGGCAACCGGATACGTGGGACGTGACTTAAGGCCAGAGAGTCTGTTGCATGCCTTGCGGGCTATCGTGGTGCTGCGGTCGTGACTGAATATCTGTAAAATAGCAGGGTTGGTCGACGATGTGGCAATCAACGAACGCAAGTGATCAGGAAGGTTCGGGGCGATAATCTGAACTCGGTCCGTCGGCAGGCAAGAATGCGAAAAGAGGGCACGAGTGAAATCACGTCCCGCCCAATCCCGTGCCGCCATCTGCGAGGCAGCAACGTCCAAAAGGCAAAGTGCGGCAACACAGTGCTCTCGATCACTCGCTGGATGACGAAGCACTGCTGCAGCGACCTGATACGCCTCATCCGACGGCTGGGAAGCGATCAATGCTCGCAAAATCTCCGCTGATGAAGCTGAGTTCTGAGCGACTGCCAGACGAACGAAAACAAAATCATATTCAGCTAACTCCCGCAGCAACGTAGCATCTGAAGTGCTCGTCGCGGCAGTCCTCGCTTCGACTACATCTTTAAACTTCATGGGCATCGGAGAGGTGCTCGGCAGTTAGGTGCTGCATCTGGTTCGCTTTGTTGTTCAGAGACATCGCAGGGTTCTACGGCCAGAATCGCCACCATGGTTTAGACGGAACTGGAACACCAGGATCCAGATCTACAGGCAGTTTTGAACGCCTGAGATACCCTCCAATCTTTCCATCAGGTGTCGTCGAGTAGAGTCCGAACTTTACATATGGCCGACCTCCATCTCCGGGATGGAACTTCTCTTCGAGGTATCGGCGCTCCTCGTCATCGAGTTCACGGAACCTCCCATCGTCATCAAGGTAGACGTAAGGATAAGGAGATCGCTTGGACTCCTCTTCTGTCACGACTGCAAACGAGAGATCACTCATCGGGCCGATTTCTTTTCTAGCGAACGCTTCGGATCAGGCGACGAGGGGTGGACAATGCTGACACGACAGATGCCATTCGAGTCGTCGCCTGCATCCGTTTTGTTCGCCTGTGGTAGTCATTTGGATGTCGCAGGCTTCGCAATCTTGGTCATCTCATCAATCAGCCAGTAGCACTTGTAATATTGCTGCGGCAACATGCCGACGACAACGTCTGGTCGCTCGTATGGAACGGTCTTTCCGGAATAAATAAAGAATACGATGCGTCGGTAATCGTCGTTCGGGCTCAGGCCATTGATCCATCCGAACTTGGCTTCGACGACAACCTTGGCCGCCGAACCCGCAGAATGATCTTCAATCTTCCAGCTTCCCTTGAAAGTTCGCCCGCTCATTCCAAGTGGATCCGAACTAAATGTCCCGTCCTTGGCGAAAGTGTAGGAGGACGATCCGTCGGTAAGCGTGATTCCCGAATCCTTCATTTCGATTGCTGGATCGGGGGGAGGCTCTGCTTGGCAAGGCGTTGCCGCTAGCATGAGCAACACTGTGATCATCGAGATAGTCGGTCGGTTGATTCTCATGGCGTTGAGTTCCGGTTCTTGGGCGAACGTTGTTTAGTCACAATAAATTGTGGGCGAATCAGATTCGCCCACAGTTTTTCAGTGATCAAGGAAGGCGATGGAAGAGTTGTTGCCACGCCGAAGCCCGATCCGACTTGAAGGCGAAGGGTTTTCTTGGGGTGCCGTTCGTTTTCACGCGGTGCTGGCTCTTTTGATGTGTCTCCAGTTCTCCTGGCCGCGAACTCGGTCTCCCAAGAGCCTTAGACAGACGCCATCGTGCTGAATCCCTTTTCTAAAGGGATGGATGCAAAGGCCATTTTGAGCCTTGCACATGGTTTGGAGCGTGAGGCTGAGTGAGTCAGCATGAATCCCTTTTTGAGGGGGATTCATGCAAAGAGAGTTTTTCGAGCTTCGCGTTTGGTTTGTATTGATCCCTTTGAACAAGGGATTGAGGCAAATTTACCCGTGAGGGCTCCGGATTGAATCTACCTCGATCCCTTCTAAAAAGGGACTTGGGTCGATGAAGACCGCAGAACGACTGATGAGACTTGTTTGGGTCCCTTTTGGAAAGGGATGGTCAAAAAGGGCGTTTGAAGGGCCCTGGAGGCCGTTTGGAGCTTGGTTGTTGGGTTTTGCATGGGGGTCCGGGCGGTCTGCGCGGCTGGTTTTTGTCTCAAACTCTTCCCTGACTTGCCATGAAGCACCAACTCTACTTCCCACCCCGCCGCGGCGAGCAAAACCTGTGGCTCGCCCACTTCCGGGAGCACCTCCCGGCCATCGCGACGCGCCTCGGAATTCCGGAGCCGGAGATCGCGGAGGCTTTGGCGGATATCCAATGGCTGCTGTGGGTGCGGCGGGACCTGCGCACGGCCCTCGACGTGGGCGCTCAGGCCGCCGCAGCCTATGAGCGGACGCTCTGTGGGCCTCTGGGAGGCCCAAGCACCGCTCCGCCGCCGATCGTGCTGCCTTCTCCGCCGGACATCCCGCCGGTGCCGCCGGGAGCGCTGAAGCGGGTGTTCAAGCTGGTGCGCCGCATCAAGCTGCGGCCGGACTACACGGAGTCCCTGGGCAAACAATTGGGCATCGAGGACAATCACTACCGCGCCGATTCCCCGGTGCCCACCTTCCGCCTGCGGGTGGAGACGGGCCGGGTGGTGGGGAAGTTCAGCCGCTACGGAAGGT
>JBKCXA010000199.1:0-2079 GCA_046316935.1 Prosthecobacter sp. | reverse complement strand
CAGTGATGCCCTTTGCTCGCGCTGTAGTCCGCCTCTGCGTGGCGGAAGCCACGTCACAGACCTGGCCTACAGGCAGCAGGCTGACATGCCGTCTTGAGAGAGTGTGAGAAAGGCGGGTTAGCCGGCCAGATGCTCGCCGAGCATCTCACGCAGCAGTTTGCGGGCGCGGTAGAGACGCACTTCGACGGCTTTTTCGGTGGTGTCCTGCACGCGGGCGATCTCGGCGTGGCTCATGCCGTGCCAGGTGGAGAGGAGCAATACCTCGCGCATGTCATGCGGGAGCTCGCTGACGGCTTTTTGCACGGCGGCGAGGCGTTCGTTGGCGGCGGCTTGCTCGTCGGGAGTGGCGTGAAAACTAGCGACGGGCAGTTCGCGGAGGTTTTCGGGTTCGGTGAGGGCTTCGGGATGGCGAGAGCGCCAGCGGGCATGGTTGCGGGCGAGATTGGTGGCGATGGCGAAGAGCCAGGTGGAGAACTTTTGCGAGGCGCGATACTCAAACCGATGCCGGTGAACGCGGACGAAGGTTTCCTGGGCGAGATCACACGCGGTGGCGTGGCTGCCGGTGAGGCGCATGAGGTAGCTGATGAGCGGCTGGCTCCAGGCATCCATGAGGCGGTTCAGCGCGAGATCATCCCCTTCGGCCAGGGTGCGCATGAGTTCGGCATCGAGCTCGTCACGAGCGGGGCTGCTCATCGGCGGATGTTTGAAGAGAGGTTCTCATCATGCACGCGGCGCTGCTGCTGCATGACTGGCAGGATGTCTTCGAGGAAGCGCTGGCCGCTTTCTCCCGGCATGAGGGCGGCGACCTGCCTCAAGTGCTCGGTGGCTGCCTTTTCGCAGTCGCCGCAGACGACCTGGCCGCGGGCGAGCTGCGCGCTGAGTTCATCGGAGCCTCGCTTTTGATGACGGGCACGCCAGAGCAGCGGACGATCGGCTTCGTTGATCTGGCGGCACATCTTGTCGCACTGCCGGAAGTAGTCGCGATGGAGGGCGCTGACCTTTTCGAAGGTGGTGTCGTCGAGGTGATACTCGTCTTTCAACCAGCGGAGGCCGACCTCCTGCGGGCTCTCGCGAGGGCGTAGGCTCTCGCGTGTGGCCCAGAGCGCGGCTCCAGCCGCGGCGGCAGTCAAAAAGACGAAGGCGGCGATGCGTCCAGCGGGTGTCATGGGTAGCGACCGTCGAGGTGATGTGGATCAAAGGGGCTCACGGACATGACATAGGCGTCATGCGGCGTGAACTCCGGCTCCGGTGGATGCGTGAGGCCCCAAACGACGGCGAGCACGATGGCGGCGGCGACGATGAAGGCCTCGCGTTTTGGTCGGAGGAGCCACCAGGCGAGTTTTTCGATCCAGCCGGGCTCGGGCGCGGTGGCGGAAATGCGCCGCCAGACCTCGCGACGGAAGTCTGGCGGCACCTCGGCCTGCGGCACCTGCCACTGGGCGAGCAGATCATCGAGCGGATCGGGATCTTCGGGCTTCATGGCAGGTGCAGGCTTGGGTTTTGGGGCGGAAGAGGGTGGGCGCATGGATCAGCGCTGACCATATACGTCGATCCAGGCGAGTCCGGTCTTGGCTCCCGGCGGATGGTAGTAGCGGCGGCCGAGGTAAACGCCGTCCACCTCGGTCATACGGCCGCCGGAGGGATGGCTGGCGCGGGTGAGCACGGGCTTGCCATTGTAGGTCTGCGTGAGGCTGGGCACGGAGGGCGCATTGCACGAGACGAGGGTGGTCACGGCGAGGATCGCAAGCAGGGTGGCTTTCATGGTTGGGTGTGTTTTTCGGGTTGGGTTGGTTTTGATGAGCGCATGGTTGGTCGCGCTCATCGGGTGCTACCCCGTGGCCGTTTTGATCCCTCAAAGTTTTTTCGAGGAGGCTTTCGGGCGTCAAAAAAAGCAGGCAGACCATCGCTGGCCTGCCTGCAGATCGATTTGAAATGGGTGGATGCCTCAATCGCGGCGGAAGTGCCGGATCATGCCGATCATGACGCCCTGGATGAGGAGCTCCTGAGCAGGCAGAAGATCGGGATAACGCTCATTCTCCGCCTTCAGATAAGGTTTGCCATTGCTGATGAGGTAACGCT
>JBKCXA010000198.1:0-2594 GCA_046316935.1 Prosthecobacter sp. | reverse complement strand
GCGTTCAGCAGCAGCTCCACACTCACGCCCTTCGTGCCGGGCGGAGCAATGGCCGCGACGTGAGCTGTTTCAAAAACACCCGCAGTGCCTCCGCCGAACTGAAAATGCCTCGACGCATACGCGATGTGCGAACCCCGCTCGCCACGGAAGACAAGCTTCAGAACGGCAAACTGCATCGGCTGCAGCGGATCATCGGCGGGCTGCAACGCACGCACCGAGGCCACGATGGCGCGTCCGCTGAGGTCGGGCCGCCACACCGTCTGCCGCGCATTCGGCCAAAAGCGGCTTTCGCGACTGCTCACACGCAGCGACTCGTCTTCGATCTTCGCATGGTCTGGAGTGAGTTCCCAGTTCGCCGCCTTTGCATCGGCGAAATCAGGTTCGCGAAGCTCATTCTGCACCTCGGGCATCGGTGCATCGTCCTGCATCTGCTCCATCATTTCCCGCACCACCGAGGCCTCCAGCATCGTCAATCCGGGCGAGCGCACCTCTGCTGCCTGGCCCTCGCGCAGCACGGTGGAGTCCACTTTGACCTCGCCGCTGAAAACGGCCACGCGAGTGCTGCGGTCTCCACGTGCCTCCACGGAAAACTCCGTGCCGAGATCGATCACCTGCGTCTCCGGCGTGCGCACCGTCAGGCGCGATTGCGGTGTCGGGCAACGGCACAGCACCTTGCCCGACTCGACAAAGATCGCCGTCGCACTCTCGAATCGGATCACCGTAGGCGCTTCCAAGGCCACCGTGGCCCCCAGCGAGGTCGCAAATTCCGCCTCGCCCTCCAGCAGACGCAGCATGCCGCTCGGCGCCTCGCCTGCATTCAGACTAAGCTCCGTCGCTTCATTCTCCCAACGCGCATTCACAGTGCTGATGAGCGTCGCAAAAGGCAGATCAGGCTCCGCAGCCGGTTTCAGCCACCAAAACGCCAAACCCGCCACAACCAGCGCCGCCGCGATTTTCAGCGCCGTAGCCAACGGTGCCCATTTGGACCGTGCGAGGCGCTTTTTCACTTTTGGCGCACGCAGCGACTCCTCCGCCGAAAGCACCGCGTGAAGCTCCGCGAGGTCCAGGTAGCGGTTTCGCATGTTGGCGTCCGTTTCGATGAGTTGTGAAAGCTCCGCGGCTTCGGCTTGCGAGGCCGTTCCGTCGAGAAAGCGATGAATGAGGTCGTCGTGGTTCATGCTCGGGAGAGTTTGAGGGTGATGCAGTCCAGCAGCGCGGCCCGCAGCCGCTGCAAAAGCTTGTAAATGGCCTCCACGCTGCGGCCCTGGCTGTGCGCGAGCTGTTCCACCGTGCGTTCATCGAAGTAGTAACCCGTCAGCACATCCCGCGAATGCGTCGGTAACTGCTCCAAGCACTCCCGCAGCGCCATATCACGCTTCTCCTTGTCGCTGGCTCGTTCGTCCTGCGCCTGCTCTAGCAGCACAGCGTCTCTGTCCGACAACGTGGCCTGTCGTGCGCCACTGCGGAGGAAGCGCCGCATCTGAATCCGCGCATAGCCCAGCGCCCAGTTCACAAACGGCCGCGTGGGATCATACTGCTCGAAGTGCTTCCAAAGCGTCACCGCCGTCTCCTGCACAATGTCCCGCGCATCCGCCCTCTCCGGCACGATCACCATCACGGCCCGCAAGATCTCCGGCTCGTGCTGGAGAAACAGGCGGGTGAAGCGTTCGTAAGCGTCAGGTTCAGGCATGGGTAGGCATCACCAGTCCGCAGCCGGAGAGGGAATTGGACAAAAATCTTCGACTCACGGCCTCGTGACCTTCAGATGCACGAAGCGTTTCGTCACGCCGCTTCCAGCGGGAACGGTGACTTTGATCTGCTGGGTGGTGCCGTTGTCGCTGAGGATGGTCGGGGCGCTAACGCCGGTGGTGCTCCAAGTCGTGAAGTCATCGCTCCATTCGACGGTGAAGGTCACGTCGGTGGCGGATTTGTTTTTGGTGTAGAGGTATTCGAGGTTGGAACCGTTTTTCGTGGCGGACTGGGGCACGGTGTCATTTGCGGCCGCATTCATCTTCGTCGCATACTCCATGAGATTGCTCGTGCCGTCGAAGTCGGTGTCGGCGGTATCGAGGCCGGTGCCGGTGTTGAGGACGCTGCCGTAGTTCGTGAAGCGCCATTGCTCGATAGGCGTGGTGATCAGCGTGAGGACGACATCGTTGCCGGTGCCGCCAGCGTAGGTGATCTGGAAGGTGTAGCCGTCGTCGGTGAAGGTGCTGTTGTTGGCTTTTCCGGCGAAGGTGCCGGTGATGGCTCCGGTGCTGGTTTTGTTCAGGATGGTGAAGGTGCTGCCGGGGGGCAGATTGGGGCCGCAGACGAGGTCGAGGGCCCCATTGAGGCTGACGGTGGTGCCGCTGACGGTGAGTTGATCGTAGCCGCTGCCGACGGTGCTGCTGTTGAGGCGGACTTGGAAGGTGGCGGTGGATGCCTGGGTGAGATTGGCGGTCGTGCTGGGGGTGCCTTGCGGGGCAAAAATCGCGGCGTTGGTGGTGAGATTGCTCGTGAGGCTACCAGCGAGTGCGAGTCGGCCTGCATTTACGGTGGTGGTGCCGTGCGTGTTCGTGCCGTTGAGCATGAGCGTGCCGCTGCCGACTTTC
>JBKCXA010000197.1:0-8433 GCA_046316935.1 Prosthecobacter sp. | reverse complement strand
TGTCTATCCGCTCAAACAACGCTGGTTCGCCACCTCCACGCAGTTTTCCAACGAACCGACCTATGTCGATGGCGGCGACAAGCCGGACAGGAAGAAGATTTATTATCATAACGACCTCGACTTCGGCGGCTGCGAAGGCCTCACCGAGGTCATCGCGGCCACCGATGGCCTCGTCGTGAGTGTTTCGGAGAAGACGCTGCCCGGTTACTCGCTCACGCCCGTGCGTCCGCGTTACGACGTGGTCTATCTGCTCGACGAACGCGGCTGGTATTATCGCTACAGCCACCTGCACACGATTGATCCCGCCATTCAAATGGGCACCCGCGTGAAAATGGGCCAGCGCATCGGCATCCTCGGCAAGGAAGGTGCCAGCGGCGGCTGGACGCATCTGCACTTCGGCATCAAAAGCCGCCAACCCTCCGGCAAATGGGGCACGCAGGAGGCCTACGCCTTCGCGTGGGAGGCCTACCAACGCGAGAACAAGCCCGCCATCATCGCCGTGGCCCGTCCGCATCATTTCATCCGCGCTGGCGAAACGATCATGCTCGATGCGTCGAAGTCTTGGGCATCCAGCAGCATCAAAACCTACCACTGGACCTTCACCGACGGCCAAACCGCCTCCGGTGCGAAAATCGAGCGCACCTACACCAAACCGGGTGCCTACAGCGAGATCCTCCAAGTCTCCGACACCGCTGGAAACGTCAGCTGCGACTTCGCCATCGTGCAAGTCATGGGCAGCGACGACAAAAACCTGCCGCCCACCATTCACCCGACGTTCTGGCCTACCACCGGCCTCAAGCCCGGCACCGAGATCACCTTCAAAGTCCGCACCTTCCGCACCACCGGCGGCGAGACCTGGGACTTCGGCGACGGCTCACCGAAAGTCATCGTGAAGTCCGACGGCAACGCCAAAGCCCTCGCCAAAGACGGCTACGCCATCACGCAGCATGCCTTCTCCAAGCCCGGCGACCACCTCGTGAAAGTCGAACACACCAACGACCGCGGCGAACGCGCTGTCGGGCATCTTTGGGTGCGCATCAGCGAGTGAAAAAAATCCTCATTTCAACTCCGCTGCTACCTGGCGTGCCGTCTTCTCCCATCCTGGGGCATCGCTGGCACCAAAAGATGTCACCATGCGCCAGGTGCCTTCGAAGCCGGCGGGCACGGTGGCGTTGTTGAAGCACTTCAGGTAGAATTTGCGGTAGGAGCCCGGCACGTTCCAGATCATGGCGATGTGCCCGCCTTGATCTGGAGCCGCAAGCAGCCGCGAGACGGCGAACTGGCGGCTTTTCGGTTCAAACACCGCCATCCAGTCGATGCGCTGGTTGATGAAAAACTTCCGCGCGGTGTCATCGCCATCGTGAAGCGGGCCGGAGATTGTTTGATCAGGACTGGCATCGGTTCCGGCGCAAAAGGCGGACACGCTTGGTGCCCAGGCATGCATGAAATGATATACGAGCTTCAGCGGCACGACCTTTTGCGTGCGGACGGTGGTCGTTTCGTAAAGGCGGTCGTTCTTCAGTTCGGTGACGCAGGTGAGCTCAAAGTCGCGGACGCGTGATTTGCGCTCAAAACGGAAGGTCCGGCCCTTCAGCACGGCCTCTGGCTTTTCGAGTGGTTTTCCATCGAGGATGAAGGCGAGCGATTCGAGGGTCTCCGGCTCGTTTTCGAGGTGCGCCGTGCCAATGAAGCCGCAATCCGGGAACGAGAACACGGTGCCGTAGGCGCTGCGCTCGGTCGTCATCGCGTATCCGCGAAAGTCGATGCGTCCCGGCGTCCATTGCGAGCCTTGCCGCAGCAGCAGGGAGACTTCGCCACAGGTCACGGTAATAGCAGGCAAATCCGGCCCGAGGTTGGGCACGAAGGGCTTGGCGGCGTGGAGGGAGGTCGTGAGGACGAGGAGGGGCAGGAAGCGCATGCGTTCAGGTGAAAACGGCCTTCCGGAGCGTTTCACGCATCACCCATATACTCGCGGCACCCGTGCGTTGATGTTCGTCAGCACCTCATACGGGATCGTGCCGGCCCAGTCGGCCACGTCTTGAGTCGAAATGCCATCGCCGATGAGTGTGACGGCGTCGCCGTTGTAGGCGGTGCCCCATTCGAGGTTCACCATGAACTGATCCATGCACACGCGGCCCACGATCGGATGCCGCTCGCCACGAATGACGACCTGGCCACGATTCGAGAGCGCCCGGAAGTAACCGTCGCCATAGCCAACAGGCACGGTGACGACACGCACGGGATGATCCGACTTCCAGGTGCCGCCGTAGCTCACGGCATTGCCGGGCTGCACGACTTTGAAATACACGACTTCCGATTTCCAGCTCAGCGCCGGTTTCACGGCGATGCTTTGCCTTGTCTCACGCGAGGGATACACGCCGTAGAGCATGATGCCGGGCCGCACGAGGTCGAGATGGCTCTCCGGGAGCTGCAAAATGCCGCCGGAGTTCGCGATATGGCGCTGCGGCGGCTTCAGGCCGTGTTTCGGATAGAATTCGAGCACTTCGAGAAACCTCGCGAGCTGCTCCTTGGCACTCGAAAGGTCCTCCGCGTCCGAATTGGCGAAGTGGGAGTAGATGCCGGCGATCTCGATGTTTCGGAAGGTGAGGCTCGCTTCGAGCAATTTCTCCGCGCTGTACCAGTGCACGCCGATGCGCTCCATGCCGGTGTCGATCTTCAAATGCACGCGAGCCTTCTTTTTCGCGGCCGCGGCGGCTTCCTCGATCTGGCGCATCTTGTCGATGGACGAGGCTGCCATCATCAAATCGTGCTCGATGAACTGCGGAATTTGCCGCGCGACCACGCCGCCGAAGACGAGGATCGGCTGCGTGATGCCCGCCTGACGCAAAACGACGGCTTCTTCGAGCAAAGCCACGCCAAAGCACGTCGCCCCATGTGCTGCGAGGTACTGCGAGACCTCGACAATGCCGTGGCCATAGGCGTTTGCCTTTACCACAGGCATCACCTCCGCAGTGCCCACATGTGCGCGGATCGCATCATAATTCTGCGAGATCGTGCCGAGGCTGACTTCGACGTGGGTTGGGCGGATGGCTTGCATGCTCTCTCATCCAACTTGGCGTGCCGACCGGCTGTCGGCATCCCTTTTTCGTTCAACGAGCTCGATTCGGTGTCCTTCGGGATCGTCAACCACGGCCCGCATACCCCACTCACTGCCTTTCGGCTCGGACACCATCTTCGCCCCTGCCTTGATGAGCGCATGGAACGCTTCATCCACAGAGCTGACGCCGAAGCCCACGCGCGTTGAGGTCGTTGGGAGCGCCCCCGCCTTTTGCGGATAGATTTCGAACACGATGCCATACTCCAAATCAGCGGAAAAGTGCTCCGGCCCTTCACCATGGCGGTGTTTCACGAAGGTCATGCCCAGCTGCGCATAGAACGCAGCCAAAGCGTCGGGTTGGACCGATCGGAGAACGATGAGCGTAAGGCAGGTTGCTTCCATGGAGTGGCGACGAATCGTCGCCCAGCATTTTATGCCGACGAATCGTCGGCGCTCCAGATCAATCCAGTACTGCCTTCAAATTCGCCGCGATTTGCGCAAATGCCTCATCGCTCAGCGCTGGCGTCGCGGCCGCCGCCATCGGCAATCCTTCCTCGGGCAGCGTGATCCAGGAGCGGCAGCCGCCGTAGCTCTTTGCATAGGGGAAGTGCCAGCGCTGTGGGAGCTTGTAAGCACGCACGAGGGCCACGTGGAGGCAGGTTTCGTCGTCATAGACGAAGCGCTCTTTGACGACGTTCTCGTTCCAGATGTGCAGCGGGGCTAGGGCGGCGACTTTGTCCCAATCGGTGACCTTCCACACCTGCTCGAGCGTGGCGCAGCCGTCGATGTCCACCGTCTGGCGTTCTTCTTCCGGCGGAAAGGCGCGTTGGGTGTTTTCCGGCGTCCAGTTCAGGTCGGCGGCCTGATTGTGGAACCACGTCGGAAAGAGGAAGAATTGCTTGTGCTTCCACTCAAAGCCGCCGCGGCCCTCGTGGATGCCACCTTTGCGCAAAATGAGGCTCAGCTTGCCCTGCGTCAGCGCATCGCAAACGAAGGACCATTCTTTGAAACCGGTGGGAGCGGGGAGTTGAGGCATTCGTGCGGATACAATGCCCCGGAGCGGGCTGCAAGAGGGTGATTGACCACGGCGCAACGGTCGCATAGCCTTTGGCATGACAAGCATGCTCCCTTTCAAGCCTGCCGCCATTCCCGCCCGCGTTTCGTGGGAGGAATACCAGCAGCTCGATACCGCCAGCCCGGTGCGGCTGGAGTATGTGAACGGCCAGATTTATGCGATGGCGGGTTCTTCCGATAATCACAACCGCATCTCGCTGAACGTGGCCGCAGAACTGAGGCAGTCCCTCAAAGGCAAAAAATGCGAACCGTTCTCCACAGACATGCGGCTTCGCATCCAGCTTGGCTTGGAGGACTTTGGCTACTACCCAGATGTGATGGTGGTGTGCCAGAAATCCGACCGAAACCCCAACTACCGAACCAGCCCCACGGTGCTGTTTGAGGTGCTCTCGAAATCCACGCGGCGCACCGATCAGGGCGAGAAGCTGAAGGCCTACCAGCAGATCGAGAGCCTGGAGGTGTATGTGATGATCGAGCAGGTGACGCAGCGGGCTTACATCCACCGTCGCTCCAACAACTGGTGGCCGGAGATCATCGAGGGAGCGGATGCGATGCTCACGCTGGATGAAATCGAGGTGCGGCTGCCCTTTGCAGACATCTACGACCGCGTGGACTGGAGTGCGGAGGAGACGGAGGAAGCGCTTTAGACCGAAGGGCGAGCACGTGGGATCATGATCTCAACACCACTCGCGGCTCCAGTGCGCGGATCTTGCGCTTTGCCTCCTCCAGATCGTTCGCCGCGCCAGTTTCGAGCAGCCAGTGCGCCGCGATGAGGGCGGAGCGCTGCAAGCCGAGCTGGCAGTGCAAAAAGACACGCCGTCCGGCATCGCGTTGCTCACGCATGAGGTTCAGCGCGGCGCGGATGTGCTCTGGCTGCAGCGGCACGAGGTCGAGCAAAGGCAGGTTGTGGTAGTGCGCGTGCTCGCGAAAGGCCACAGGCGCGTTCGACTCGGCGGTGAGGTCGATCACGGCGAGATCGCCACCCTGCGCGAGAGCGGCGGCTTCACGCTTCGTGACCTTGCGGCCGAAAAAGACGCCCGGAGTGACTTCGTGCCATCCAGGGCACCGCCGCAGCCATTTCTTCTGAATTTGAGCCGTGCCGATGAGCACCGGCAGTAGGCACCATTCGGCGGAGGGCGAGAGTGTGCCGTTTTCTTTGCCCAACAGTCGCGAGAGGCCGGTGGCGTAGGCGAGCGCCATGATGCCGCAGGCCACGGCGGGCCACAAGAAGAAGATGGAGGCAAAACTCAGCGCCGCGCATGTGGCCGCGCCGAGGCCGTAGCGCTGCGCATACTTCGCGGAGGGATTGCGCGTGCCCATTTGTCGTGGATCAGGGATCAGCGCCGCGATCAGCCAACCCATCACGAATCCACCCGCCACATCGACGAGGTGATGCTGCCACACGAGCAGCGTCGAGAGGCCGATGAGGATGAACCACACCTTCGTGACTGTGCGCAGCCAGCCGGTGAGATGCGCGCCGTAAAACACCCACACGAGCGAGCGCAGGCTGATGTGCAGGGAGGGCGCGAGATTGTATGGCAGGTCGTTGAAGTAGAGCGCGTGAAACAGCGGCGCGGTCCAGCCGCTGGGCTCAGGTCGCGGCAGGGCGAGTTTGAGTGGAAAGAGCAGGTAGCACGCACCGCTGAGCACGGTGACCGCGATGAGGCGCTTCGTGAGCAGATTCAGCTCCAGCTTGCTGCCACAGAGAAAGAACCCGCCGCAGAAAAACAGGTCGAGCGACCAATACGGCACCACCAGCTCCTTCACGAAGGGGATGTGGCGCTCCCATTCAAACATCAGCGTCGGCACATCGCCGCGCGTGGCGGTGAACTGGTTGCAGCCGCTGTAAACGATCACAAAGGTGGCTCCCGCGAGCGCGAGCCGCCAGATCGCGGGCCAAAGGAGGCCGGGTTCGCGTTTTGGGCGATAGGAGGAGGCGGGCATGTGGATTATGGGTTCGTCAGCAGTTTCTCCGCAGGCACGAGAAAGTCGAAGTCGTCCCGTCCGTCGATCTCGGGATCGAGCTCGCCGCAGTAGATGAGGCCGGTGCGGACGGACTGGCCTTTCGGGAGCTTCAGACGCCTCACTTTCTCCCGCACCTCTTCGACGATGCTGGCTGCGATGCGTTTGCGGAATTTGATCTCGAAGACGTAAAGGCTGCGCCGCGTGCGGATGAGCAGGTCGATCTGGCAGCCCTGACGGCGCAGGGTCTGTTTTTGCATGTAGGGACCGGCGTTGAGCACGAGTTTCTGGTCGAGGCCGATGCGGGCGAGCAGCAGACCGAGATTGGCATGCACGAGGTTTTCAAACTGGAGGCCCATGATCGTGTCCCAGGCGTCCAGCGTCTCCAGCGCGGTGTTCTTCAGCAGTCCCTTTGTGATACGGGCCTTCACGGGATCGACATACTTCAGGTAAAAGCGCAGGTAGTTGTCGGAAAGACGATAGCGGGCATCACGCGGTCTGCTGCGGCCTGTTTCCGCCTCGAAAGGGATGTCGCGGGTGATGAAGCCCGCCTGTTCCAGCTCGGTCAGCGCGGCACTGAGGCTGCCGCCGCGGGCGCGGTCGAGTTCGGTGCTGATTTGATCCACGCTGCGCGTCCCGGCCACCAGCGTGCGCACGATCTCGCGATAGGTCTCCGCCTTTCGCGTGAAGATGTCGTGGAAGATGCTGTCGAACTCGCTGAAAAGCATCCCGGAGGCATTGAAGCACAGGTCGGCGATATTTTGCTCGGCGGTGCGGGCGGGATTGATCTCCTCCAGGTAGCGCGGCACGCCACCGGTGACGGCCAGCAGGCGCAGTTTTTCCGCCGTGCTGATGCGTGCGCCGCGTTTGCCCCAAAACTGCACGCACTCCGGCAGCGCCAGAGGGCCGAGCCGGAACTGCCACGAGCAGCGGCCGACGAAACCGGTGTTGTTCAGGATGTTTTGCTCGATCCACGACGAAACGCTGCCGCAGAGCACGACGACGAGGCGCTGGCGCTTGGAGAAATGCGCGTCCCAGGCATTTTTCAGGTGGCCGGCGAAGTCCGCGTCACCGGCTGCTATCCAGGAGATCTCGTCCAGCAGCAAAACGACCGTGCCGCCGGCCGGAAGCTGGCTGGCGAGCAATTGGAAGGCAGTGGGCCAGCCATCGAGCGGCACTTTGGGCGCCCTGGTTTGCTTCGCGAGCTGATCGGCAAACGCGTCGAGCTGCGCCTGGCGCGTCATGTCCTCACGTGGCGGCAGTCCCATGAAACTGAGGAAGTGATCCGCCTCCTGCGCGCATTCCGTGAGAAAACGGCTCTTCCCGATGCGCCGCCGCCCTTGGCAGGTGACGAGCGAGGCGGTCTTTTTTTGCAGCAGCCGCTGGAACTCCTCACGCTCCTCTGCGCGTCCGATGTAGCCGTCTGAGATGGTGCTCATGTCGATTTCGTGCCTGAAAGTGGCGGCCAAATGCTGGCACCAAATCGACATCATGTCAATTTGGTGCCTGAAACGTTTGGAAAACATCTGGCACCAAATCGACATTCGGACGTTTTCGTGCCAGCGTGATGCGAGTCTGTTCAGGCACGAAAATGACCGGGCTACCGGTTTCGATCAAAGCGCAGGCTTGCGGGCGATGCTGACGGTGAAGATGCCGAAGTCGTCGATCCACTGCTTCTCTTTCTTGAAGCCAGCCTGTTCGACGAGCGCGTCCATCTCGCCCTGCGGGCGGCGGCGCATGACCCAGTATTGGCCATCGCGGTTCGTCAGGGTGCGGGCGATCATTTCCACCTGCGGATGCCAGGGCTGGCCCGTGTAGATGAGCCAGCCGCCGGGATTCACCGCGCTGAACATCCCGCGCAGCGAGCGCTGGAGCCGTTCATTGTCGGGAAACAGCTCATACAGGCCGGAAACGACCGCGATGGATGGCTTCGGCTCGACGCTGGCGAGCGATTGCTCGTCGAAGGCATCACCGCGCACATGCGTGATGCGATCCGTGAGTCCCATCTGCTGCGCAGACTCGCGGCCGCGTGCTAGAGCGGACTCGCTCCAGTCACGGCACAGGATTTTCAAATCAGGCTCGTCGAGCACATCGAGCAGGTAACGTCCCGCACCACCGGCGATGTCCATGAGCTGAAGCGGCATGCCGGACTCGCGGGTTTGCTTCAAAGCCCAGCGCAGCGCCTGATTCATGCAAGCGCGGCGCTGGCGGATGCCGCGCCAGCCGATGGCGTTGAGGTAAAAGTAGTCGATGACCTTGCCGAGCAGCAGATTGCCGCGCGGTTGGTTGTCATAGACATAGTCGAGCGACTCGCCGGAGTCGAAACCCGTGGCGTGACC
>JBKCXA010000196.1:0-5152 GCA_046316935.1 Prosthecobacter sp. | reverse complement strand
CGCGTGAGCCAGCTTCCGCGCACGTAGCTCTTGATCGTGGCGTCGGATTTGAGCTTCTGCATCGCGCGGATGCTCGTGAGGGCGCCTGGAACGATCAGATTCACCTCCAGCGCCGGTGTGGCGAGCACCAGACCAGCGATGCGTGGCGCGAAATCGTGAACCCACGTCGCCGCGATGACTGCGCCGACGCTGTGCGCCACCACTACGGTGCGCTCAGGCACGAGGCCGTGCGTTTTTTGCAGGTGATGAAAAAACGTGTCGAGGTCACGCACATACTCCATGAAGCCTGCCGCATGCCCGCGACGTCCCGGCGACTGGCCGTGGCCGCGTGCCTCCCACGCATAGATGGCCGTGTCCGGCATGGCGAGCGAAGGCACCACCGTGTCCCAGCGGTCCGCGTGCTCGTGACCGCGATGCAGCAGCACGAGCGCCTTGGAGGCACCCTGCACGTTCCACGTTTTGTAATGCAGCGCGAGACCGTCGTCGGTGGTGAATTGGAGGCGTTCGGAGTTCATGATGATTTGGAGTGCAGCATCTTCGCCAAGTGGCTCACTCGCCGCCAGATGGTAATGACAATGCCTGCATTGATCACAGCAATGGTCACGACGATGAGCGGCATCCATCCACTCGCCGCCATGCCGAGGCAGCCCAGCGTGACGGTGAACATGCGATGCGGTTTGGCCATCGGGCCGCAGAAGTCGTGCTTCGCCGTGAGGCTGGCCCCGAGCGCTCGTATGTAAGCTGTCATCACCGCACCGCCGAGCGCGGCCCAGCCCAGCGCGATGCTCCAATCCGTGCCGCCCGCGTAGCCGAAGGGCACAAGGATGAGCGCGTCGCCAATGCGGTCGGGGATTTCGTTGTAAAGATCGCCCGTGGGTGATTTGAGCCCTCCTTCCACCGCCAGCAGGCCGTCCATCATGTTGCAAAACAAGCGGAGCTGCACTCCCGCCGCCGCCAGCAGCCAAAACGCCCACGCTGGTTGCGACCGCACCGCCCACAGCATCGCGCCACCACCAACTGCGGCGCACAGAATGCCGAGCAGCGACACGGTATTTGGCTTCAACCCCATCTTCAGCATCACCCGCGAGAAAAAGGCCGCCCAAGCGGTCGTGCGTGACTTCAAAGGGCGACGTGTCGAAGAATCACTGCTCATGCGTGGATGCAAGCAGCCGGGGCGGTGACTGTCAATGAAGCGAGTGAAAAGTCGCTCTCGACGCGCCGGGCAGTCATGGCACACTGGCTCCCGACACCATGAAAACGCTCATCTTTCTCTTTCTCGGCCTCATCGCCGTTCCCGCGCGGGCGGATTTGTCGTCGCACGCGTTCTTCAAGCACTTCATCGGCACTTGGAAGGCAGCGGGTGAGCTCAAAGGCGAGAACAACAACCTCGTGACCATTACCGAGGAGTGGACGGGCAAGGCGGACGGCGAGAGCAGCTTCCTGATCGAGGGCACGCGCACGATGAACAGCGACACGCAGGCCTTCAAATGGACCATCACGCACAACGCGGGCACGGACATGTTTGATGCCATTCTGACCGGTGCGGATGCCTCGCAGACGATTCGCTTCGAGGGCAATGTCTCAACCGTGAACCTCACGCTCGAGCTCAAAGCGATCACCGGCAGCGGAAGCAGCAGCATTACCGTGCTCGACACCTTGCAAGGCGAGGCGAAAGACGTGATCGAAAGCAAAGTGACCTTCACCGGCGACGCGGGCCAGACGACGCTGGAGGGAACCATCAAGCACGAGAAACAAAAAGCGCCGTGAACATCACCAACTGGGACCAAGCCTATCAAGAGAACTTCACGCCGTGGGACAAAGGCGAGCCCTCGCCGCCGCTGGTGGCCTTTTTAGAGTGCCATGAACTGACAGGTCGCGTTTTGGTGCCGGGATGCGGCGTGGGGCACGATGTGGCGTTTTTGGTATCGCGTGGGCTTGATGCTGTCGGGCTCGACATTGCACCGACGGCAATCGAGCGGGCGAAGGCACGGTATCCGGAGCTGGCAGAGCGGTTTTTGCTGGGGGACTTGTTTGAGCTGAAGGGCGAGTTTGACGCGGTGGTGGAGCACACCTGCCTGTGTGCCTTGCCCCCGGCGTGGCGGGAAAGGTATCGCGAGGCGGTGGCGGGGCTGTTGAAGCCGGGCGGCAGGCTCATCGGGGTGTTTTTCATCAATCCAGAGATGGACCCGGGTGAAACCGGGCCGCCGTTTGGCATTTCCGAGGCGGAGTTGAAGGCCTTGATGGCTCCGCGTTTCCAGCTCGTGGAAAGCTATGTGCCCGAAACAGCCTACCCGGGCCGCGAGGGCCGGGAGAGGATCGGGGTGTTTGAGAAGCGGCTGGGGTGAGAGCGGGCGTAAACAATCTTGAGGGGGCTCTATTTGTTTCTTATCTCCCGCATCTTTAGAGCTCACGCAGCATTCGCGGCAGATCAGTTGCCAGGCTGGATAGCAGTCGTTGCCCTGTCATGTCGGAGTTGTAGCCAAACAGTCTGTGCCCAGTGTTTTCGCTGAGGTCGGGTAGATGCTGTTCCAGAGTCCTGCGCACTTGGATCGAAAGCATGGTTTCATCCTGGATGGTCGCCAGCGCTTCATGCACGCCGTGTGATAGGGCAAAAATCGCCGCCCAGGGCATCCAGCGCGGTGCATGGTCAGCCGGCCACAGGAAGCGCCATTCGGCGGGCTTCACATAAAAGCGTCGTGACATGCCGCGCACACCCCGCCCGTGCTCGGGGCGCGGTTCATCCGAGTGAACCTTGCCGGAGAGGAGCATTTCACCCAAGGTCGTTTGGATGGATTGCGGTGAATAGCTGGTCAGTCGTGCCAGTTCAGCGGCACGTGCCGAGGGCCGTGTGAGCAGGCATAGGAGGATCTCGCAGCGTGAGGACACACCAATTAATGCCCGCAAGTTGAGCAGCACATTCGCCAGGCGTTCCGAAGACGGCGGCATGGCGAGGGATTTGCTTCGTGGCGCACCTCGCAGCCAGCCATGGGCCAGAAAATCGGGATCGCTCTCTCCACGATGGATCGCTGACGAGTCTTTTGAGGTGAGGAAGAAAGGTTCCGGTTTCTCGCCAGACCGCTCCGTCTCGGCAAGCACGCCCCATTTGGGCAGCTTGCCATGCTTCTTCACATAGGCAGCCACGGCTCCGAGCACACGCGAATCCCCCAACTCACCACCTTGATGCAGATTCTTCAGCCGTTGGACATTGATCAGCGAACCAAAGCGGACCAGCCAGGCCAGCGCCTCATCAAAAAGGCGCTGATCGTGCCTCCCAAAGGTCGTCGTCGCCAGTAGCAGAGCTTCGGGATCAATGATGTGCGCGTCGGGGGCGGCGCGACTCTCCAGTCCAGCCCCGAGGCAGGTCCACTGCCTCCAGAGCAGGTCGATGACCGCAGCTTGCAGCTCATCTTTAAAGTTGGTCGGCGATGTCGGCATAGTCGTGGAATTTGAGAGCGTCACGCACCACGCCGGGGAAGACATCTCCGGCGTCCTGTCCCAGCACCCAGCGGGCGGCGGCCAGCATCTCGATCTTGGTTGGGTTCATGGCTTTCAGGTCCGACCAGTGTCGGCCCGGCCCCTGGTCCACTCCGGCGAAGAGCTTCAGATGGATCAAATCATAGCGGTCAGGCAAAAAGACTGTCAGGTGGCTGCCATAGGCACGTCGTTGAAGGCGGGAGAGAAAGCCCTCTGGCAGCCCCGCCATCACTTGATCCGCTGGTCCCGCATTGAACCAGTTCGGCGGCAGTCCCAGCGCCTTCGCCACCTCCTCCACCGCCCGCTTCAAAGCCGGTGAAAAGGGCCGGGGATCGACCAGTCCGTCCACCGGATTCACACCCGCCAATACATCCACGTCCTTCGTGCGCCGGGAGATGAACCCCAGGCTCAACAAAGCCGCCCCACCGCAGATCACCACGGTCTCCGGTTCCGCCTCGTCGTGAGCGAGAACTGCGGAGACTGCTTGGAGGGCTTTTTCAAGGATGGAGCGATCTAGAGGCTTCATTAGCCAATTTTATCTTGGCAATAAAACAATATCAAATTGTCTTTTAGCCAATTGTATCTTGGCTTATGGCTCCGCCTACCACAAAAACCTCTCCTCATACGCCACCATGCCGCGTTTCAGCATCGCCACGTATTCTTCCTGAAAGGTCTTCACGCGATGATGCTCCTCTTGGTTCAAAACATAGGCCCGCACCGCCTCCAAATCGGGCGCGGCGAAGGTGAACGCGCCATAGCCTTCCTGCCACGCAAAGCCCGCCAGCCGCAGTTCCTCGTGAATCCAGCGTGAGGACTCGCTCTTCACCTCGCGCATCACATCCGCCAGACAATGCGTCGCCCGCAGACCGGCGGCGATGTGGAGGTGATCGCCCGTGCCACCCACCGCATGCGCCACACCGTCCAGGTTTCGGATGATGCCGCCGATGTATTCGTGAACGCGTTGCCGATGCGTCGGCGAGAGCCAGGGTTCCCGGTTTTTCGTGCTGAACACGAGATGGTAATGCAACGAGAGATGCGTCGAAGCCATGCGGGATGGTTTCAGATGGGCAATGACCGCGCAACCACCAAATCGCCCGTGCCGGAGGCACACCAGAAAATAGCCGGTGGTGCAACCACCGGACAACGCCCACGAAACACGAATCGCGCCCTGAAAGGGCGCGAGAAGGGCACGCGGGGTCTGGCGGGCAACATCACCGGTGAACATTCGGACGCTTCTCGCGCCCCTGCCGGGGCGCTGGCCGTCTAGGGCGGTTCGGTTCCGGTGGTTTCACCACCGGCTAATCTCTTTCGAGCCTCCGGCTCGGGATCAACGATCAAAGCCAATCTGAGGTTCTCTCCAATAGATCGAGACGGATCACAGACGGTCCGTCAACAATGTTGCCATTCAGGGTCCATTCAACGGCGACAGTCCAATGGCGTGGCACTTTGCCGATATTTTCAGTGCGAGTTACATCAGGGGCAGGCTCCAGAAGTTGTCCGACATAGCCGTTCGTCCCTGAGTCAGCCAGAAACTCTGTCGCCTGCTTGAGGGCGGCAGAACCAGCTTCTTTGACTGACATTCGACGAACGTCTTTCATTGTGTCTCAATGCTTCACCGAGCACCCCGGACCCACCGTCTGGAAGAAATCATTCCCCTTGTCATCGATCAGGATAAACG
>JBKCXA010000195.1:0-7914 GCA_046316935.1 Prosthecobacter sp. | reverse complement strand
CAGGGATCGCATGGTTCAGCGGCTAGCTGACCCCGGCAGCCCAGCGGCGGCGCTCTGCACCATCTTCATCAGCCTGCGAAGCTGGGCCGACTTGACTTTTTGACCGTTTGTCACGGTCTCTTCCATCTCACGGCATGCCTCCATGACCTCGGAGAAGCCGAAGACAGAGCAGGCACCACGCAGGGCATGCGCCTCCTTGCGCACCTTGTCGTGGTTTCCTCGGCGGAACTCACGATCGAGGCGCTCGAGACGCTTGGGGACCTCCTTCTGCCACATGTCCGCCAGTTCGGTGGCGGCGGCGTGACCGATCTGACTGATCAAATGCTGCATCGGCGTGCTTTCCGCCAGAGAATGGCCCTGTCCCGGCCCGGCATCCAGAGCGGCATTCTCAAGCATGCTGGAGAGCACCGCAGCATCAAAGGGCTTGGAAAGATGCTCGTCCATGCCGGCGTCGAAACTGCGACGGCGCTCCTCCGGGAGCGCATTGGCCGTCATGGCAATGATTTTACAGCGACGCTGGCCGGGGGCGGCTTTCTCGAGCTCGCGGATCTGGCGGGTGGCCTCGTAGCCGTCCATGATGGGCATCTGGCAGTCCATGAGCACGACGTCCGGCTGAAAGCGGCGGAAAGCGCTGACCGCTTCGGTGCCGTTCATGACCCATTCGGCACGGCAACCAAATCCCTCCAGTAGCATCATGGCCAGTCTGGCATTGATGCGGTTGTCCTCGGCGACGAGCACTTTGAGGCCCAGCTTACCGCTTTTCGGCTGTGTCGTGCCGGTGGGCGCGGCGGTGGCCTGCTCGTTGTCTTTGCCGAAAATGATGCGCTGCAGGACAGCGCGGCGCATGGGCAGGCGGATGGCCACATGCTCCGCGGGTGTGTCACCGGTGCTATCGGCAAAGTCTGCCAGCAAGAGGCGCGGCACGCTTCCGATCGCTTTGAGTCTGCATTGCCATTCGGTCAGGCTTGACTTCAACTCGGTAGAATCCCAAGTGGCATCGAGAACCAGCACCTCAACGCGGGCAGGCTTCGCGCGGAAGCTTTTCATGAGCAACCGTTCGCTTGGAAACTCCACGACCTGCACATCGTGACCTTCCAAGCTGCTGCGCACGCTCTCCCGCATCCTCGCGGAGCCGGCGGCCAGCCAGATGCGCATGGCTTTGCGGCCCTGGCGCGGCGCTCGTGATGGTCTGGCAGGCTGGCGGTCATTTGATGAGTTGGGAGTGAGTGGAAGGCGAATCCAGAAACGTGAGCCTTGGCCCGGCTCGCTCTTCACTCCGATCTCGCCGCCCATCTGCCGCATCATCTTGTCACTGATGGCCAGCCCCAGTCCGGTGCCGCCGTAACGCCGCGCCCGCGAACTGTCCAACTGGCTGAAGGGCCGGAACAACTTAGCGCGATCCTCCTCGTGGATGCCGATGCCGGTGTCCTCCACCTGAAACTCGATGCCGTCCTCGACCGGGAGCACACGCAGCGTCACGCCGCCTTCATCGGTGAATTTGACCGCGTTGCCTGCGAGGTTCAGCAGCACCTGGCGCAGCCGGCCGGTGTCTCCGCGGATCGTTTCTGGCAGTTCCGGCGAGATGACGCTGACGATTTCTAGACCCTTGCTCATCGCCTCCGGGGCGAGCACATCGACCACCCCTTCGACGAGGTCTTCGATACACACATCCTGCTCCCGCAGTTCGAGCTGGCCGGCTTCGATCTTGGCAAAGTTGAGGATGTCATCGATGATGGAAACGAGGGCGCCGCCGCTTTGCAGCACCATGTCCACCATCTCCTGCTGGCGGTTGTCCAGATGGCTGGAGCGCAGCATGCCTGCCATGCCCAGCACGCCATTCATCGGCGTGCGAATCTCATGGCTCATCATGGCGAGGAAGTCACTCTTGGCGTGGCTGGCCGCTTCGGCACGATCGCGGGCCTGGCGCAGTTCCTCCTCGATCTGGTGGCGGCGCTCCGCCTCACGCCGGGCGGTGATCATGCTGCTGCAGGCCGCGAGATACGGGTCCAGCTCGTTGACCAGGTCTTGAGAATATCCATCCGAACGGTTGGCGATGCCCACCAGGCCCACCATCTCCAGGCCGTTGAAAACCGGCAGGCCGAGGAAGCTCTCCAGCGGCGGATGCCCCGGCGGCAGGCCGCCCGCACGCGGGTCCTTGGAGGCTTCATTGGCGATCACCACCTCCCGGCTGACCATCGCCGCCCCGAAAAGCGTCTTCAGATTCCGAAACTCCAGCCCGGCAGGTCCCATGGACTGCATGAGATTGCGTGAGGCATCATCCCACGAGATGTCGCTGATGGCATAGGATCGCAGGTAGGGATTTCCAGCTTCATCGTGGAGCACTTCACCAACGAAGCCAAAACGGCTTCCCGTGTGGCTGACGGCGATCTCCAGCATCTCGGCAAATACCGGTGCCAGATCCGAGGAGCCGATGAAGTGCTCCTGGGCCTTGCGGATGCGGTTCAGTAGATCCGCTCGTCGGTTGGCCGCCTGCTCGGTCTGCCTGCGGATGTGGATGTCCATCTGCGTGCCGATCATGCGCAGCGGCTTGCCATCCTTTGAGTGGCTCACGATGCGCCCCACATCCTGCACCCATTTCCAACTGCCATCTTTGCAGCGCAGGCGGTGCTCGCAGATGTAGTCCGGCGTCTCACCCGCGAGGCAGCGGTTCATCGCGTCCATCACCATCGGCAGGTCGTCCGGATGCACACGGTGCGCCCAGCTGTCCACGTGCTGCGGCCACTCGCCCGCCTCATAGCCCAGCATCTGCTGAAGACGATCCGTGTAGAGCACAAAGCCGGTCTGCACGTTCCAGTCCCACACGCCCAGACCGTTGTTTTGAATGGCGAACTGCCAGCGCTCCTCGGTCTGCTGGAGCGTGAGCTGGGCCTCGGCGAGCTCCGTGATGTCCAAAGCGACTCCGATGAGCCTCACCGGCATGCCATTTTCGTCACGCTGGCATTCCGCATGAGAGCGCAGATGCCGCACCTCGCCATCCGGCCTGCGGATGCGGTAGGTGAACTGCACCGGCTCCGGATGGGTGATCGCGGCATCGAGGGCGGTCATCGTCGCCTCCAAGTCCTCTGGCAGGATCGCCTGCTGGCAGAAATCCATGTCCACCGTCACGCTGTGCGGTTCGTAGCCGTAGATGCGGTATTTTTCGTCGGACCATTCAAGACGGCCCGTCGCGATCTCCATGCTCCAGTGTCCCAGACGGGCGATGCGTTGGCCGTCGCTCAGCGCCCGCTCGCTGCTGCGTAGCGCTTCCTCGGCCTCCAGCCGGCCCAGCAGCATGCCGATCTGGCCGCCGATGTTTTGCAGGCTCTCCAGCAGGTCCGGGTCCGGACTGTCGAGATCAAAGCTGAAGAACTCCACCACGCCGCGCAACTCACCGTCCACGTGCACCGGAAAGGCCAGCGCCGCATTCAGGCCGCATTCTGCGGCGGCTTTTGCACGCGGAAAGTTCGAATCCGCCCGCAGGTTCGTGATCCAGTGGCTGCGCGCATCCGCCCATACGCGACCCGGAAGGCCCTCGCCTTTGGAAAAATGAAGTGATCTGCCATGCTGCGCGAAGGACTCCACATTCACGCCCGGCTGCTGCCAGGTTTCCCGCAGCACCAGACGCTGCTCGTGCGAATCCACTTCCCAGTAGCCACCGTGCGCCCAACCGAGCTCGCCGGCGAGGCCTTTGAGCAGCGAAGGAATCACCTGCGAAAGCTCCGGCGAGTGCGCCAGCACCGCCGCAGCGGAGGCCTCCAAACGACGGCGCAGTTCCTGACGCTTCTTTTCCGAAACGTCGGACTCCAGCGCCATGAAATGCGTGAGCTTGCCATCGGCATCGCGGATGGGCAGCACCTCGATCTGCACCCAGTAAGGCGTGCCATCCTTGCGGTAGTTCAGGATCTCCGTGTGAAATCCTGCCTCCTGCCGCAACATCCGGCCCATATCTGCCGCTGTCTGCATGTCAGTGCGCGGTCCTTGCAGAAACGAGCCCGGCTTTCGTCCTTTGACCTCTTCGAGCGTCCATCCTGTCTGCCGCACAAAGCCCGCGTTCGTCCATTCGATCTCTCCGGCGTCGTTGCACAGGATCACCGCATTGTCCGTCCGCTCCGCCAGCAGGGCCAGCCTGCGTGCTTCCGCCTCTTTTTCCACGAGCAGCTGCCGCTGGGCCTTCAGACGAGCGTTGAGCGTTTTGAGCTCCTCGTTGGCCACCTGGTGCGCCTGCACCACATGCAGCATGTCTTGCATCGCATCGTGAGCGGCAAAATCGCTCAGCGTCAGCCCCAGCCGGTCGAGGTCATTCGGTGCGGATACCCACGGAGTGCCCAGAAACAAGCCGGCACCACTTGCCTCCATCATCACCTGGCCCCGCAGAAGCATGCCGGAGCGCACCTCGCGCACGAGCAGCAGCTTGCCCTGATTTTGGGTCAGCCACTCAGCCTCAAAAGCCCCGCTCGGCCGGTGCATTTCAAACAATCCCCTCATCGCCATGCCGGGCTCGATCCAAGCGCAGGCACGCCTCAAAGAGCGACCGGCAAAAGTGAGCTCCTGCGCGTCATTCCACCGAAAAGCGAACGGAAAGACTTCCTTCAGGTATTCCCACTCCAAGCTCATGAGGCAGACTCCTCCCAGCTCACAAGAAACACATCATGACTCGCACCGGCGTCAAGGCTGTGCTCATGATTGACCGTCACCGGCGTTCGAAACATCTCCCCCAGCCCCTCCAGCAGACCCGTCACAAAGGGAGCCAGCCCCCGGCGGTGGCTATGATAGTGCAGGCGCAGGCTGACGGCCGTCACATCAGTGCATTCAAACTCCGGCGGCCGCAGATGCGGGAACATCAGCACGATCCGCGTGTGAAAATTCGGAAGGTTGACCAAAAACTCCGGCAACGTGCGTCCACCTGCCTTCATCAGATGCCCGTAGCCCTCCATCGCCGTATGCAGGATCCACCAGCGTCCAAAAGTGCGCAGAATCTCCGCTGCCGGCACCGCCAGCACCTCGGACGCCGCGCCCACCAGCTGGTAGGTGATCTCATCGGGATAGGGTTCGTTCGAGATGAACATCTCCTCCTCCACCCCGGCCCGGCTGCGAATCCGCTGCCACACATCCTCTCCATGCTGGCTGATGATGAGTTCCTGAACTGCTTTGTTGACCATGCCGTACATGCGAGAGAGAGGGGGATGTTGTTGGATTAACCCTCGCCGCAGACTTTTTCTTTGCCATCACGGAGCAGGGGAAAAATGGGGTAACCCAACCCTTTGGGCACTAAACTGCTGGTGGAACCGTTAAAAAAACGGTGTCCTCCCCAAACAGCATCGAAGTAAACAACCCGCCTGCAACCGAGCAGCAGATTGCGGCTAGGCTGACGAGGACTTTCGTGTTTCCTTCCTGGTTGTGGAGAACAGTCATGGCGTCAGCAGCCCTGATCATCGGCCCTTTCATCGGCATATGGCTCCATCATATCCGTTCGGAGAACGACAGCCTCGGCGATTCCGCTTTTCAGTTCATCACCACCTTCACCTGCTGGAGAAACTTGGGGCTCATCTGGATGCTCATCGCCGCCACGGTCTGGCTGATCGTGATACGCTCCGCGCGTCCTCCAAACAAGTCGTGATGCCGCCTATTTGACTCACCTATGCCATTCCTCCCCAGATCGTCCCGACATCATCAAGATGGCCAGTATCTACTTCGTGGCGTAGCAACCAAGCTATTGGTCGTGACCGGCATGTCATTGGCTTTTTTGGCCTCCGTGCTGGGGCTCGAATACCTTCTTGGCGACGAGCAAAACCTCAAGAGCACGGCCCAAACGATCGCCCAGAGCGTCTGGCCGTGGCTCCGCGCTGCCGGGATTTGGGGACTCGCGGTCATCCTGCTCATCGCCTCCTTCTTCACCCTGATGATCAAACAAATGCCCGGCGACAAGCAAATGTGATTCATGCGGCCTTACCTCGGGGGAACGAGGTCTCGGCTTGCGGCGCAGGTCGATGCCGAACTGGCTCGGACCGACCAGGCCTATTGGTTATTCGATCCTGCTTGCCGGGGGGGGCTGACGCGATTAGAGAAATTCAACGGATGACCAAGGGACGGGCACCAAGCCCCGCCTAGTTTTTATGCAGCCTGACCTGCCATGATCCGCCTCCTGCCCTTCCTGTTCCTCGCCTCCACCGCCTCCGCCTGGATCGCCAATGAAGTCGATTTCCCCGGTGACGGCCAAGGCTGGGATCTTGGCACGACGAACAGCTACAAATACACCGGGCCAGATGGCAGCACGGAGTGGTTTCGCTTTGAATGGACCGCGCCTGCGGCGGATGCCGACTACAACTTCAAGATGGTCACCGGCAACAACTGGACCCAGGACTACGGCGGCAATCTGATCTTCCCGAAGAACGAGGTGGCCATCCTCTATTACCAGCCGCTCGGTGATTCGGCCGCGAAGCTCAGCGGCGGCGTGACCAGCGGCAAACGCTACATTTTCACCGTCAAAGACCCCGGACTCGCGAATACCTTCATCAGCGTCATGGAGCTGAGCAGTGCTCCGGTGGCGATCACGGGGGTGTCGCGGAATGCGGGGACGGGGTTGATCACGATCAATCTCAACGGCACGCCCAGCACCGAGGAAAAGGTGTATGTGCGTTACACGGACAGCGCGTGGAAGTATTCGCAGGTCATCCAGGCCACGGTGGCGGGCGCTTCGGCCACGGCGACGATCCCGGACATCAAAGACGGCAAAAACTACGCCTGGTATGTCTTCACCAGCACGGCCTCGCCCGACAAATTCCACGGCAGCTTCGCCACGGATGCGCTGACGCTTTCCTGGAACAACAACGCGGGCGCGAACTACAGCATCACCGGCATCCAGCGCATCTCGAATCTCACGATCAACAGCGCCAGTGGGCCTTATCAGACGACGAAGTTCTTTATCGACGAAATCGCGGCGGAGTCGCAGACGCTGAACGTGAGCGCCACCTTCAACGCGGGCACGCCGCCGACCGAGGTGCAGGTGGTGACCAATCTGAACCGCCGCGACAAGGCCGATCAGGACAATGATGGTGATGGCGTGGCCGATGGCATCCTCCCGCCGCCGCGCGATCTCGCCACCACGGGCGAGGCCCACTATTACAAAGCGTATCCGATGACGAACAGCAGCGGCAGCACCTGGATCGCCGCTTTACCCGTGACGCGGACCGGATCGTATCGCGCCACGGTGCGCTACCGCTTCTCGCCCACTGGTCCCTGGTTTTACTACGGCGACCGCGACCACGCGGTGGTGGTGTCGCCACGCAAGACGCTGGAGATGACGCTTTACGTGGTGAACACGCTGAACATCGAGGCCACCGCGAACACGCAGGGCGGACGCAGCACCTTCACCGACCTGCTTGGCGCGGCGGATGGCGATACCGACGGCCACGACCCGCTGAATCTCGACTACTTCAATCTCGTGCAGGCGAATTGCCTGTGGTTCCAGCCCATCCATCCGACGGGCGGCCTTGGCGTGGAAAACGATCCCGCGACCGGATCGCCGTATCAACCAGGAAGTCCGTATGCGACGAAGAACTTCTTCGCCGTGAATCCGGCCATGGGCGCGGCAAACACGGAAAGCTCGGCAATGAGCGAGTTTCAAAATTTCGTCGCCAAGGCCGATGCGTATGCCGGCAGCACCGGCACGATCAACATCATGCTCGACTATGTGGCGAACCACACGGCCTGGGACGCGGTGTATGGCCAGGGCGGTGTGGATCTCGGCTTCACTGGCAGCACCAACACGCCGCTTCCAGTGCATTGGTACAGCCGCACCGGCGACTACGGCCAGCCTGCGACCTACTTCACGAGTCTCGGCGATAAAGACAAGGCTGTGGCACCGGATCGCCATGACTTCGGCAAATGGGCCGATGTCAGCGAGCTCTACTTCGG
>JBKCXA010000194.1:0-14004 GCA_046316935.1 Prosthecobacter sp. | reverse complement strand
GGATAGAGGTCGAACCATTTCTGCGTGGCATAGCAGGGCACATGCGGAAGGAAGAACCCGGCGGCGATGAAGAAGGGCTGGTCGTTCGGAGCCTTGTTGATCTGCTCGATGGTCCACGAGGCCACCTGGTAGTCGCCTTTGCCGGTGTCGTCGTTGTCCAGCGGCCACACGCCCCAATCGACGAGCGGGTTGTTCCCCATCGGCGTGGGGTTCACGAGCTTCTGCGGTGGTTTCGTGCCCACACCACCGAGCGGCGCGGAGACCATGAACTCTGGTTTCGCATCAGGTGGTGCCTGCTTCGCGGCCTTCTTGCCTTTTCCTTTGCCAGCGCCTCCACCACCGCCGGTGCCGCCATGGTAGATTTTGCCTGTGGCGGCGGTGAGGTAGCCGTGGTTCTCAAAGTGCTGCGGCAACGCCACTCGATCCTTCCACTGTGGCAGCGTGCGAAACCACGGCGAGAGGCCGTAGATGCCTGTGGTGGTCGGTCGCAGGCCGAGGAGCAGGCTGGTGCGCGAGGGATTGCACAGCGGCATGTTGCAGTGCGCATTCGTGAAGGTCGTGCCGCGAGCGGCGAGCTTGTCGAGGTTCGGTGTCTTCGCCATCGCATGACCGCCGAGATGGCCGATCCAGTCGTTCTGGTCGTCGATGGCGATGAAGAGGACGTTGGGCCGCTCGGCGGCGAACGACGAATGGAAAATGACGAATGAAGAAAGGAGGACGGCGAGGCGCTTCATGGTGGGCGGGGATTAACGATGCTGCAGCAGCAGATGCTTCACTCCTTCGCGGCTTTGGCTTTGTTGTTTTTGAAGACGACGATCTCGGCGTCGTTCGCTTGTTTCTCACCCGGAGTGCTGCGGCCTGCGGTGATGAGGGCCTGGAGCTGCTGGGTGAGCTTGGCGACGATCTCGGGATGCCTGGCGCTGAGGTTGTTTGCTTCGGCAATGTCGGTGCTGAGGTCGTAGAGCTGGGTTTCGGGAAGGCCGGCCTTCGCGGCGTCGGCATCGCCGGGTTTACCCCAACCACCGGAGCCGGGGCAGAGGCAGAGCTTCCAGCGGCCCTCGCGGATGGCGAAGCGGCCATTGATGCTGTGATGCACGATGGCACGCGGGGTGTCCGGTGCGCCGCTGAGTGCGGGCAGGAGGCTCACGCTGTCTTCGCCGGCATTTGCGGGCAGTTTCACGCCGAGCAGCTCCGCGCACGTGGCCATCAAATCGACGTGGCAGACGGGCCGCGTGCTCTTCGAGCCTGCTGTGACCTTCGCGGGCCAGCGAACAAAAAACGGCACACGGTGGCCGCCATCCCAAATGTCCGCCTTATAGCCGCGATGCGGCCCGCTGGCGTAATGGCCCTGCTTTTCGAGCTTTGAAGTGCCTGCGGCAGGCGAGCAGCCGTTGTCGCTGGTGAAGATGACAAGCGTGTTTTCCGCGATGCCTGCCGAATCGAGCGCCGCGAGCACTTCGCCCACGGCCCAGTCGGTCTGCATGACGAAGTCCGCGTAGTCGCCGAGGCCGCTTTTGCCCTGCCACTCCTTCGACGGCACGATGGGCGTGTGCGGCGAGTTCAACGGAAGGTAGAGAAAGAAGGGCTGCCCGCTCTTTGCACGATCGCGGATATGCTTGGAGGCCTTCGCGGCGAGCAGCGGGAGCATGTCCACCGGCTCGACGAGCTGCGTGACGCGGTCGTCTTCAAAGACCGACTTCATCATCCGGGCATGATGAAAGCCGAAGAAGTGGTCAAAGCCGCGGGTGAGCGGCCCGTCGCGGGTGATCGAGCCGAGCGGGGCGCCTGCTCCCGCGCCTTTTTGCTTCTTCGCGGTCTTTTCCCCGCCCTCGATCGTGTAGCCGAGGTGCCACTTGCCGATGCAGGCCGTGTGATAGCCCTGCTGCTTCAGCAATCCTGGCACGGTGAGACGATCCGCGGCGATGAGCGGTTCCACGTAATCACCGAGCACACTGCTTTGCAGCCGTGTGCGCCAGGCGTAGCGGCCAGTGAGCACGCCATAACGCGTGGGCGTGCAGACGGACGAGCCGCTGTGCGCATCCGTGAAGGTCATGCCCTGTGACGCCAGCCTGTCGAGATGCGGCGTGGCGATCTTGCCGCGTTCGGGATTCAATGCATGCACATCTCCATAACCCAGGTCATCCGCGAGGATGTAGAGCAGGTTTGGCGGCGCGGCGTGCAGCGAGGCGCCGAGGGCGAGGAGGAGCAGGTTGCGGATCATGCGTGGATGATCCGTGAGAACGTGCGAGGCCTCCCGTTCTTACGCCCGAATCGGCGGCCCATACCAGACGTAGCACATCAGATAGACGATGATGCCGGTGACAGAGACGTAGAGCCAGATGGGAACGGTCCATTTCGCCATGCCCTTGTGCTTGTCGAAGCGGTTCCGCAGCGCCGGGACGACGGTCATGATGATCATCGGCAGGTTGAGGATGGCCAGCGGGATGTGCGAGAAGAGGATGGTGAAGTAAATGGGCCGCGTGAGACCGGTGCCGGCAAACTTCACATGCCCGGCGTGGTAGTGGTAATACAGGTAGCAGCCGAGAAACGCGGTCGAGAAAAGCAGCGCGATGACCATGCTGGCGATGTGGGCCTTCCGCTGGCCCATTTTGATCATGACGAGGCCCAGGATGATGTGCAGCAGGGCGCAGGCGTTGAAGAGCGTGTAAACCTTGGGGAGTTCGAAGACGGTCATGAGAGGGGCTGGAGTTAGTTCACCTTGCCGTCGCGGTAGTCGATCAGCCAGCGGAGGTCACGGCGGATCTGGTCGTTCCAATACTGCGCGGTGGTGGGGTCGGCATTCATCACGTCTTCGAGACGGCGGACGTGACCCTGGTGATCGACGACTGCGATGCGAAGGTCGTGGATGTACTTGTCATCGGGGCCGAGGCGGTCCTTCTCCGGCATGTCCTCGACGGCGCGAAAGCCAAATTGACGCGTCATGTAGTCGCGCACGTCCTTCTTGTTTCCACTGAGGAACCACCAGCGGGCGTCGGCCGGGATGCTGAAGTTGTTGGCGAACTTCGAAAGCATTTCCGGTGTGTCATCCGTATCGAGTGAGAAGGACAGAAAATGAATCTCCGGATGATCGGCGAACTCGTCGTAGAGCTTCTTCATCAGCGAGGTGACCGCCGAGCAGCCACGCGTGCAGCGGGTGAAGACCCACGAGGTGACGAGGATCTTTCCTTTGAGCTCGGCGAGGTGTACTTTCTTGCCACTGCGCTCGGTGAGCTCGAGATCGCTGGAGAGGCGGCTCATGATGGGCGGACGGGAGGGCATGCCGGCGGCCTCGGCTTTGACCCGGTCCATCTCCTGGCGCTGGCGGAAGATGAGCCAGTTGTAGAAGACGACGATGCCCAGCATCACCATGATGATCGGGATCCAGATGGACCACGGATTCAGGGGTTGTTTGGCGGGCGGGGAGGAGGGTTCGGACATGAGGCGAGAAAGTTACGAGGGAAAACGGCCTTTGGATCAGCGTTTCCAGGCCAGCACGGTGACGATCAAAATCAGTGGCAGATAGGCCAGCGTGCAAAAGAAGAGCTTTCGCGCTGTGGCACGCTCCGGCTGGCGGTTGAAACGCAGCGCCAGCCAGCCGAGCCAGCCGCTGAGCAGCAGGGCAGGGGGCAAAAACCAAGCCAGGCTCACCGTGGCCGTGTAGGCAGGGTAGAGCATCAGCAGCAGCGTGGCGATGGCGTAGGCAAGCGCATGGCGGGAGGTCTTCGCGCCGTGTTCGTCCTCGTTCGCCAGCATGACAAAGCCGCCTTTGCGATACTCGTCCCGATACATCCAGTTGATCGCCAGGAAGTGCGGGAGCTGCCAGAGGAAGAGCAGCATGAAGAGATAAATGGCTCCCGGCTCCAGCATGAGCTGCCAGCGGAAGTAGGGCGTGATGCTGGTGGCCGGTCCGGCGGCACCGGCCCAGCCGATGAGCGGGGGCAAAGCACCTGAGACAGCTCCGACGAGCGTGTTGATGGCGTTTTGACGCTTCAGCGGCGTGTAGATGAAGAGGTACACCGCCAGCGTGGCCGCCGTGAGGGCCGCCGCCTCCACATTCACGCGATTGGCGAGGTGGATGAGCGCCACGGCACTGAGAAACCATCCCAAGCCAAATGCCGCGGAAGGACTCACTCGGCCGGAGGGCAGCGGGCGGTCCGCCGTGCGCTGCATGCGGCTGTCCGGCTCGATCTCCATGAGCTGGTTGAAGACCGCCGCGCCGAAGGCAGCCAGCGTGCTGCCGAGGATCGTGTGCACCAGCAGCCACAGATCGAGCGGTCGCGGTGCCCGCAGCCAGAAGCCGACGAAGGTGGTCACAATCACGAGCGCACTGAGGCGGAATTTCGTGAGGGTGAGGAGGTCGCGGGCAGTCATCGGGAGGTGCGCTTAGCGAGAGCAGCGAAGAGCGGTCAGGTCAAGTGGGGTAGCCGTTTCAAGTTTCATGTTCCAGATGAGTGGAGCTTGAAACTTGGAACATTCCCAGTCCCTCACTTGGGGTTCACCGTGGCCTCCACCTGCCTGGCGAAGGCCTGATCTTCCGCGCTCAGCTTGTCCAACGGCACCTCGTAGGGCTTGTTGTTCACCAGCAGGCGGATTTTGCCCTCGCGGAGCAGGGTGAACTTCTCCGGCGGTTTCGGTGCCGGAGCGGCCATGACGGCCGATTGAGCCTCCGCGGCGGTCGGGCGTTTCACCTCGATCACCGCATCCTCAAAAGCGATCATCTTTCCAACCAGCGAGCGGCCGTCCGTGCTCTTCCACTGGCGTGACTCGCCAAAGGAGTAGTGGCTTGTGATGCGGGCCGTTGCCTCGGCGGGAGAGGTGCTGGCATTCACGGAGGCATTGCCCGTGCTTGCTCCGCCGGAAACACCGCGTTTGCCAAACTTCGTCGGCGTGGTGGGCGTGGCAATCTGCGCCATGGCCAGCGTCGTGAAGCCAAGAAAGATGCCAGAGAAGCATTTCATGGTGGGAGACTACCACGAAGCCGTCCCAGGCGGCAAGTCTTGCTTCCGAAATGCCGCACAGCAGGCACGCCAAACGCCCGCTTGAAGAATTTCCATCCTCGCCACGTTCAAGCCGCTGCCCGTGCCGGGCATTTTAACCCACCCTCACCTCCTCTCCACCCCATGAAAACCCTCCTCACCCTCGCCACCCTGGCCTTCGCTTCCGCCACCTTCGCCGCCGAGAAATGCCCCATCAGCGGCAAGGACGTGGACGAAAACGTCAAGAGCAAGACCGCCGATGGCAAAACGGTCTATTTCTGCTGCCCGAAGTGCAAAGTGAAATACGACAAGGCGAACAAGACGAAGTAAGCCCCCGCCTTCCCACCTCGATATTCTCCACACGCGGAGCCGGTCATCCCGGCTCCGCGTTTTTTTTGGCGGCAGTTGGAGGCCTCTCGTTCCGGTCAGTCCTCAGCCGACGGCTGAGGGCTGACCATCCGGCCTCCCTGCGGTCGATCATCGGCTTTCTGAGAGCGTGGATTGCGGGAAGCGCGTTTGATCTCATGCGCGGCTCGCCCGCCTGCCTTGTGATTCAACCCCAAAAACCATGACAACCGAACATCGCATGATCAAACTGGTGGAAAAAGACTGCCACAGGATTGCCGAGCAGGCCGTCCGCCGCGTGCAGCAGGACCCCGAAACGCCCAACTACAAATCGCTCACCGACGACGAGCTGCGCGCCCGGGCCCGCGATCTGCTGGCCAATCTCGGCCAGTGGCTTGAACGGCAGGATGACGGTCTGCTGGACCGCCGCTACGAGACGCTGGGCCGTGCGCGTCATCAGGATGGCTTCCCGCTGCACGAGGTGGTTTACAAGCTGCATCTCCTGAAGCGCACCATCCTCGATCACGCCCGGGAACAACATCTCGAAATGAACGCCCTGGAGCTCTATGCCGAGCAGGAGTTCCTCAAAAGACTCGACCACTTCTTTGATCGCATCATCTATCGCGTGGTGAAAGGCTACAGCGAGCAGGCGATGGCGGATGTCGCGGGACGGCCTGCCGATTTCCGCACCGCCACCACGGCGGTTCCTGGCAGGCGTGCCGCGTAAGCATTGACCACGCGGTCGTCACGCCGCTGCTGGTTTACGGGACCGTGGCGCTGGTCACGCAGGTGTTGCAGTGTTTGCATGCCCGTATCCAAGCACCTGCCAAGCGTGAGGTCGGCTTGGGTGCTCAGCTCTCGAAGTAAGTGTACCCACGCAGTCCGGCCTCGAAGACATCCATGATCTCGCGGCGTTCGGTGGCGGTGATGCGCTTGGTGGCCACGGCGTTTTCGGCGAGGTGGCGGAAGCGGGTGACCATGTCCTTCGGTTCGTATTCGACGTAGGTGAGCACTTCGGAGACGCTGTCGCCTTCGAGCTCGCTGTATTTGACCTTGCCGTTTTCGACGTGGACGGAGACGACGTTGGTATCGCCGAGGAGGTTGTGAAGGTCGCCGAGGGTTTCTTGATAGGCGCCGACGAGGAAGATGCCGAGCATGTATTCGTGGCCTTTTTCGATCTCGGGATCGTGAAGCGGAAGGCTGCGGCTGATGCCATCGGCGAGGGCGAATTTGTCGATCTTGCCATCGCTGTCGCAGGTGATGTCGGAGAGCACGGCGTTGCGTGTGGGCTTCTCCTTGAGGCGATGGATCGGCATCACGGGGAAGATCTGGTCGATGGCCCAGAGGTCAGGGAGGCTCTGGAAGACGCTGAAGTTCCCGTAGTAGTAATCGGTGAGGATGGTGTCGAGGCGCTCCATCTGGGAGCCGTCGTGCTCGCACTTCTCCCGCATGTCGGAGACCCACTTCAAAATGTCCCAGTAGAGCTCCTCGCCGTGCGCACGCTCGCGGAGGTTCACTTTGCCGTAGTTGAACTCGCTGCGGAGCTTGTCGCGGTAGTAAACGGCGTCGTTGTAGATCTCCTGCAAGCGGTCGCGGCCGGTCTTGGCGGCGTTGCGGGTGCTTTCGACACGCAGTTCGTGAAGGTTGCGCAGCAGGGCGGGGGAATCCTTGTTGATCTGGATCTCGCTGATGTCCGAGCGGGACTCAAAGCGGTTGATGTCGAGGATGTTGATCACCAGCACGCTGTAGTAGGCCACGATGGCGCGGCCGGACTCGGTGATGATGTCGGGATGCGGCACGCCGGCCTCGGCGGTGACTTCGGTGATGGCCTCGATGACGTCGGCGCAGTATTCTTTGGTGCCGTAGTTGCTGCTGGCGGCGCTGGCGCCTTTTTGACCGTCGTAGCTGATGGCGAGACCGCCGCCGAGATCGAGGATGCCCATGCGGGCGCCTTCCTGGACAAGACCGCAATAGACCCGTGTGGCCTCCGTGACGGCCTGGCGGATGGCGCGGATGTTCGGAATCTGCGAACCCTGGTGGTAGTGCAGCATGCGCAGGCAGTCGAGCATGCCCTGCTCACGCAGGTGATCGACGACGTGCATGAGCTGGGAGATGTTCAAACCGAAGACGCTGGAGTCACCACCGCTGCCGCTCCAGTGGCCGGCGCTCTCGGCGCTGAGGCGGAAGCGCACGCCGAGCGTGGGCCGCACGCCCATCTTCTTCGAGCGTTCGAGGATCAAATCGAGCTCGGTGGGCATCTCGAGCACGAGGATGACCTGCAGGCCCATCTTTTGCGCATACAGCGCCAGATCGATGAACTCCTCGTCCTTGTAGCCATTGCACACGATGTAGGCCTGCGGGTCGTGCATGTAGGCCAGCGCGGCGATGAGCTCCGGCTTGCTGCCGGCCTCGAGGCCGTAGTGATACTTGCGGCCATAGCGGGTGATCTCCTCGATGACCTCCTGCTGCTGGTTCACCTTGATCGGATACACACCGCGATAGACGCCCTGATACTTGCCCTCTGCGATGGCGGAGGCAAAGCCTTCGTTCAGCTCGTCGATGCGGCCGCGGAGCAAATCACCGAAACGGATGAGCAGCGGAAGCTGTGTGCCGCGCTCCCGCAGATCACGCACGATGCCGGCGAGTGACACGGGTTTCGTCTTGGACTTGTCCTTGAGATTCACCACGACCTCGCCGCTCTTCGAGATGTCAAAGTAGCTATGACCCCACTCGCGGATGCCGTAAAGATCAGCGGATTCGTCGATGGACCAGGCGGGTGCTTTCATTTCGGTGGGGCTTGCGGTGCGAGTTCGGATTTGGGGCGGCGATTATCAGGTCGATTTGCGAAATGCAAAGCGACATCTCAGGCTTTGCGCCGGGCGGCGAAAGGCAGGTGCAGCAGCGAGTACACGGCCAGGCCGAGCAGCATGGCGGAGACCTTGTGCCAGGGCACAGGGCCGAGATGATCGAAGAGGCTGGCCTGCGGCGGCTTCTGGCACTGGAAGGCGTAGTTTGTGCCGAGTGCGAGATTCACCAGCGCCGTCACGGCATACCAGCCGAGCGAAAAGCTCATCACCCGCCGCACCGCGCCCGCCTGCGGCCGCTGCCGCATGGCGCTGACGACATAAAGCGAGGTCACCGGCACGCCGCCGTGCAGCGCGAAGAACAGAAAGAAGCGCGGATCGGGGAACTCATAAATCAACGCCGGTGTGAGCAGCCCCTGCAGCGTGCCGGCGATGCCGAAGAAGTACACCACTTCGCACCAGAACTGCCGCCGCGTCCACAAGGCCAAGCCGCCCGCGATCGCCGCGATGTCACAGTATTGCAGCGGCAGCATCGTCTGAGCCGTGAGCGATCCGCACAGGCCATGGATGACGAGCCCCGCAGGATAGATCGCCAGCAGCAGCGAGCCCAGCGCCCGCTCCGCGAGGCTGGCGAAGCGTGTGCGGGCCAGCACCAGCATGAGCATCATCACCGCCGTGACGATGGCGAGGACGATTTGATGCGAGGTGCCCCAAGGATGAAAAGCAGGCGCGGCAGGCGGCATGGCGGAGCATACGCGGCTCTTGCGCGTGTCAGGCGCTTTGTGCGAGAGTCTCCGCATGGCGGAAAACAATAAGCATCAGGCAGGCAGCGCGGCGGCGGGGCTCGGTGGTGGTTGCGTGGCGTTGTTTGGATCGATCTTCATCTTCGCGGGACTGGCCATCGGAGTGTTCCTCTACTTCCCGGCGATTCTCGATTGGTGGCAGGTGCGCTCGTGGGAGGAGGTTCCATGCCGCATCGAGTCCGCGGAGGTGCGCGTGGCCCACGGCGATGACAGCACGACCTCCGAGGCGCAGGCGGCCTACAGTTATCAGTATGACGGTCAAAGCTTTCGCGGCGAACGAGTCGGCCTGATGGGTGGCAGTGATAACTTTGGCGACTTCCAGCAGCGTCGCGCTGACGAGCTGCGCACGGCTCGTGATCAGCAACGCATGATGCGCTGCTTCGTGAACCCGCACAATCCTTCCGAGTCCGTTTTGTTCCCCGATCTGCGCTGGGGGCTGCTGCTCTTGATGTCGCTCTTTCCCACGCTGTTTCCGTTGGCGGGCGGTTTTGTGGCCTTTGGCGGCATCGCGATGGCTCGCGAGGCAGCCGGCATGATCGCCCGGCAGCGGAAGATGCCGGACGCACCTTGGAAATGGAAATCGGAATGGGCGGGCGAGGCCATCACGGCGAGCCGCGATGGCGTGCTGGCCTTGCTGGCGCTCGCGGGATGGATCCTGCTCGTGCAGACGCCGCTCACCGCGGCGGTGATCGTGAGCGGATCGCTGGCGGAGTCGCTTCTGGCTTTGTTTGCGTTCTTGCCATCGGCGATTGCCATCTTCCCGTTGAAGGCCGTGCTGCGTCGCCTGCGGCTGCGGCGCTTGCTTGGAAAAGTCAGCCTCGTGCCGCAAACATGGCCGCTGCGCCCGGGCGAGGTGCTGGAAGGACGGTTGCGCTTCTCACAAACACTCAGCCCCACGCTGCCGCTCGCCGTGCGTGTGAAGGCGATTCGCAAAGTGACTCGCGGCAGCGGTAAAAACTCCTCCACGAGCGAGGAGACGCTTTGGGAGCATACCGAGACACTTTCTGCTTCCGAGGCGCAGCGTGAGGATCGCGGCTGTGCCCTGCCTTTGCGCATCGAACTGACGCCGGACGCACCTGGAACGGATGTGAAGCCGCTCATGCATGTCTCGCACGAACGCAGCGAGAACCTTTGGACCCTCGAAGTGCTCGCTGGGGACCAACCCACGCCGGTGAAGCTGCCGCTGCCCGTTTACGGCGAGGCCAGCCAGGAGGTCCGCGAAGCCACGAAACGCCCGCTCGTCACCGAAACGACCACCGAGCAGCTTCAGGCTCGTCTGCAATCAACCGGCGTGAAGGTGGACTTTGATGCTGAGGGCATCCCGCGGAGCTTTGAATGCCCTCCAGGCCGCAACCGCGGTCTCGCCCTCTTCCTGCTCTTCTTCGGCGCGATCTGGTTTGGGGCCATGCTCATGATTTTCATCCAGGATGCGCCTTTCATCTTCCGCCTCGTCTGGGGCCTCAGCGCCCCGGCGATCCTGCTTTTCGCGTTTTACCTGCTCATCCACCATCGCCGCGTCGATGTCGCCGAGGCGCTGCGCATCGTGAATCGCGCCGGGCCGTTCTGGTCAAAGACGGAAACTCTCGAACCGCGTCATGTCGTGCAGTTCACGCACGACAACTACATGCGCTCCGGCAACACCCACCTCTACCGCGTCCGCGCCGAGACGACCTTCGGCAAGAAGATCACCCTCGTCGATGGCATCACCGAGGAGGCGACTGCTGAAAAGCTCATCGAGCGGCTCACGCAGTGGAAAAAGGCATGGGATTGACGTTTCACCACCTCTCATGGAAGATGTGTCATGATCTCCGCACGCCGAGCCGCCGCGCCTCTCCGAGGGCGCAGGATGACCATCACCGCCCCGCCGCCGTTGCAAAACGGTGACCGCCTCGGCGCGGCCGAGTTCCTCCGCCGCTACTCCGCCATGCCGGAGGTGAAGAAAGCCGAGCTTATCAATGGAATTGTTTATATGGCCTCCCCTGTTCGCGCAAAACAACATGGCATCCCAGACAACATCATCCAGGGATGGCTTTTCAACTATGTGGCATGCACTCCCGGCGTCTCCGCAGCCGCCAATTCCACCGTCCGCTTCGACGCGGACAACGTGCCTCAACCGGATGCGCTGCTCATGATCGAGCGCGGTGGTCGGGCACGCATCGGCAAGGATGGTTATGTGCATGGGGCACCGGAGTTGATTGTCGAAATCGCGGCGAGCAGCGCTTCGCTGGATCTCAATGACAAGCTGCATGCTTACCGGCGTGCCGGCGTGCTCGAATACATCGTGTGGCGTCCTGAGGAGAAGGCCTGTGACTGGTTCGTGCTGGAGGACGACCGCTTCATCCAACTCCGGCCTGACAAGAGCCACCTGCTGCGCAGCCAGACATTTCCCGGTCTGGTCCTCGATGTGAAGGCCTTGCTGGCCGAAAACGCCGCTGGAGTGCTCGCCGCTTTGAACAAGTCCCTCGGAAAAGCCGCTCACAAGGCCTTCGTGGCCAGACTTGCCACACGCTGATCCTCCGATGAGCACCGAATCCACACGGCACTGGTCACGCTGGCTGCTGGCGGTGTGGGAGGGGTTTTTGATGCTCTGGTTCCTCATCATGTGCTTTTTCAGCGTCAGCCTGATGCTGGGGCACCCGGAAATTTTTGGCGTGGATGCCAAAAAGGCGCTGGCGATGCCGCCCGAGGCTACCGCACTTCTGAAGTCCATTATGGATGAACCTGCGCTGCTGTTTCTCATGCTCGGCATCAGCGTGGGTTTTGGCGCGGTGGCGCTGGTTTCTGAGGAAGCGGTGACGAGTCGTTGCTTCCGCTGGCTCGTCGTGGTCGTCGCCACGTCGTTCGCCTGTGCGTTGCTTCCCGTCTATGGCCTAGTGACGATGCTGTGCGGCGGCACCGAGAGTGGCACTTTGCTTGGCTGGGTGATGTTGTCCGCATCGAGCCTTCTGGTGGCTTGGCTGGGCATTCGTTACGCGAGGAGGCACATGGCATGAGGCTCTGGCTGCCCTTCGTCCTGTTGGGCTTCGCCCTTCCTCATCCCGCCCATGGGCATCCGGCGGATCAGAGCGAGATGGAGGTGAAACCCGCTCCGCATGCGCTGGAAGTGCGGTTCACTTTCAACCTGCTCACGGTGGTGAAGTGCGTGCGCGTGGACGCGGATGGCGATGGCAAGCTGAGCGTGGAGGAGCTGCGAGCGGCTGAACCGGCTTTCACGCGGTATTTGAACGAGCACATCCTGCTGGAGGTGAACCAAAAGAAAGCCGCGTGGGGCGAAAAGGCCCGCTTTGACTACCTGTGGCCGAATTTCGCGAAAACACCGCCGATGCTGGAGATCGAGTATGCGGCGCGGAATGTCGATGTGACCTTCGTTTTGCCGCAGAAGGCGCTGCTGGAGGATTTCTGGATCGCGTTCGAGATTTTCGAGCAGACGGGGCCGCTGCAAACCATCCGCGGCATCTTCCGGCAGGATGAGAATGTGCTGGAGGTGCCCTTCAGCTTTCAGGAGCCGGAGTACACCTACGACACCGGCTACGCGGAGGACCCCTTTGTGCAGGCGGCGGAGCAAAAAGCGGCCGAGACTCCTGCGAGCAATGCCATGCCGAAATGGCCTCTAGCCCTGGGAGGCTTGCTGATGGTCGCCGTGCTCGTTTGGCGGCTCAGTAAAGCAGGAAGCTGATCTCGCTGTCCGTCAGCTGCGAGCTGTCCTCCACCGCGAGGAGGGCCTCGGTATGCAGGGAGCTTTCCCAGGCAGCCTCGGTTTCGGCCGGCAGGGGCGATTCGTCAAAAACGGCAGGCGAGGGCTCCACCGGTGCCTTCACGATCATGACCGGCGTCTCCGGCTGCATGAAGACAAAGGCCAGCACGAGAGCAGCCACCGCTCCTCCCGCCACGCTGAGGCCGCCGAGCGCGGTGTTTTGCTCCCACCAGGCTTGCAGGGAGGCCAGCCAGCCGCGGTCCTGCGGGGTCTGGCGGGCCAGGCGGACGACATTTTGTGTGAAATTCGGGCGCACCTCGACATCCCGGGCCTGCCCGAGCAGTTGGCGGAGGGGATCTTGAGGTGAAAAGGGTTCCATGACGTTTCAAAAAACCTGCGAACAGGCCCGAAGTTGCAAAAAATCTCAACCGGGAGGCCACTCCAGGCTGCGACCGGCCAAAAGATGCACATGCAGGTGGGGCACCGTCTCCCCGGCATCGCGCCCGTGGTTGATGACCAGCCGGAAGCCCTTGTCCCGCGACTTGATGTCCAGTTTGTCCGCGATTTTGCCGGCGGCGAGCAGCAGCGCTCCGAGCGTGACCTGATCCTCCGGCGCGGCCTCGCCCACGCGGGGGATCACCTTCTTCGGCACGATGAGGATGTGCGTGGGCGCCTGCGGATTGATGTCATTGAAAGCGGCGACGAGGTCGTCCTCATATACCAGAGGTGCCGGGATTTCCCGGTCGATGATTTTTTGGAAAATGGTCTTTTCGCTCATGCGGCGTCCAGTCTAGCCGGGTTGGCTGCTCTGGCAATGCTCACGGGCAAAGGGGGCGTCGTTCAAGGTTCCACCAGCTCCGCCAGCTCGCGAAGCACGGTGGTGGCGTAGGTGCCGCGTGGCAGATCGAAGGTGATCTGTAGATCGCCGTCTGACAGTGCGACGAGCGAGGGATGGGTCGGTCGCAGCCGGATCACGCGACGCTCCTGCCTCCAGCCAGCGGCTTCGAGCCCGGCGGTGAGTTCGGGGAAGCGCGAGGCCACCTCCTGCTCCAGCGCCCGCACCTCTCCAGCGCTGTGAAGTTCGCCACTTCCCCACAGCGGCGCAGTGAGCTCCAATTTGCCCTCGGCAAAGCGTTGCGGTTCATCGCCACGTTGGTTGTTGATGAGGAGGATCGTGCCGTTGTCGGGAAAGCCATACACTTCGCCTTTAAGCGCCTGATCCCACAAACCACGCGTCATGCGTTCGGCGACCACCGCATTGAAAAGATGACTGCGTGCGCTGGAAAGCAACAAGCCGCGCAGCAAGTGATCACCCGGTGTGAACTCACCGCGAAACATGGCGAGCGCTTTTTCGACATTGCGGCCTTCATGGCCGAATCGTT
>JBKCXA010000193.1:0-12321 GCA_046316935.1 Prosthecobacter sp. | reverse complement strand
AAGGTGAAACTGAGGCCATCGCACTGGCTTTGCATCTTCAGGTCAAGGCTGTGCTCATGGATGAGCGCAAAGGCCGACGCGTCGCTACGGAACAATGACTCACCGCCATCGGCACCCTCACGCTGGTGGAACTCGGCGACGCCCGCGGGCTGCTGGAATACAAACCCGTGCTCGAAAAGCTACATGCCACCAATTTTCACGCGGGCGAAAAACTCCTCTCCGCGTCTCTCGAACGTGTGCAGGCCGAAAGAGCGAGAAAAGCCTCGGAGGCATGACCCCTCCTCACTTTTTCGCGAAGAAATTCGCCAAGTTTTGAAGCTGGTTGCCGCTGGCGGGCTTCATGGCGGCCTGGATGACCTGGTCTTGCAGGGCGCAGAGCTCGCGGATGCCTTTGCGGCTGACTTCGAGCATGGAATGAAGCTGTGGCTCGGTAAATGTGGCTTCTTCACCGCTGCCCTGGATCTCCACGAACTCGCCGTCCTCGGTGAGCACGACGTTGCAGTCCACATCCGCCGCCGCGTCCTCGACATAGCAGAGGTCGAGCAACGTTTCTCCCTTCACGATGCCAGCGCTGACGGCGGCGACTTTTTTCTTGAGCGGCTGGCGGGTGATCTTGCCTTTTTCGAGCAGTCGATTGCACGCGATGGCTGCGGCGACGCAGGCTCCGGTGATGGAAGCCGTGCGCGTGCCGCCATCGGCCTGCAACACATCGCAATCGATGTTCAGCGTGCGTGAACCGAGCTTTTCGAGATCGATCACCGCTCGAAGACTGCGACCGATGAGTCGCTGAATCTCCGTGGAGCGGCCGTCGGGCTTGCCGCGGCTGCTTTCGCGCTCTTTGCGGTCCAAAGTCGAGTAGGGAAGCATCGAGTACTCGGCCGTGAGCCAGCCGCCTTTGACGTTTTGCACCTTCATCCAGCGCGGCACATCCTCCTGAATCGTGGCGGCGCAAATCACGCGAGTGTTGCCAAACGAGATCAGCACCGAACCCGCGGCGTGCGGAGCGACATCGACGATGAAGTCGATTGGGCGGAGTTGGTCGGGCTGGCGGTTGTCAGGGCGGGGCATGGGAGATTCTGGTTTGGAATATCGAACAAAGGAACAAGGAATATCGAATGATGAAGGACAGACGCTGGCGCGGCTCTGCCGTCACTTCGTCATTCTGAAATCCTTGTTCGATATTCGATATTCGACTTCGAGCCTCACTTCGGCTGCTGCATGGCGATGCAGTGGAAGGCACCGCCTTCGGTGACGAGGTCCTTGGCCATCATGGAGATGATTTCGCGGCCGGGGAAGCATTCGGCGATCTTGTCCTCGGCGGCGGCGTCCTTCTTCTTGTTGCCGAAGAGGGGGACGATGACCGCGTTGTTGAGGATGAGGAAGTTCGCGTAGCTGGCGGGCAGGCGGCTGAGGCGCCAGTCCTTCATCTCGATGGCCTGGGGCATTTCGATCTCGATGATCTCAAGCTTGCCGCCGTCGGGAGCTTTCACGTCGTCGAGACGCTCGCGGATTTCCTTCAAAACTTTGTGGTTCGGGTCGGTGTCACGCGGCTCGACCATGCAGATGACGGCGTCTTCACGCACGAAGCGCACGAGGTCGTCGATGTGGCCGTCGGTGTCGTCACCTTCGATGCCTTTTTTGAACCAGACGATGTCTTTGACGCCGAGCATGGCCTTCAGCTCTTTTTCGACAGCGGCCTTGTCGCCGGGCTTGCCGCCGTGGCGGTTTGGATTGAGCAAAACGGACTCGGTGGTGAGCAGCGTGCCTTTGCCGTTCGTCTCGATGGCGCCGCCTTCGAGGATCATCTTCGAGGTGAAGCGCTCCATCTTCAAAACGTTCGCCGCCTTCTCCGGGATGCCATTGTCGAGGTCCCACGGGGCGAACTTGCCACCCCAGGAATTGAATTCCCAGTCGGTGATGGCCACCTTGCCGGTTTCGTTGTGCTTGATGAAGATCGGGCCGTGGTCGCGGCACCACACGTCGTTCGTGTTGTGCTCGTAAAGGTCCACCTGGGAGAGATCGCCCTCGTTGTCGGCGATGGAGAGGCGGATGTTCATGTGGGCGAGCATCGGGGCATTGATGCGCACACGCTCGTAGCGGCTGATGACGCTGGCGATCTCGCCGAACTTGTCCTGGAGCTTGTGGAAGGTCTTGGGGCAGCTTTCCTTGTTGGAAGGCCACGAAAGCCAGATCGCCTCCTGCGGCTCGAATTCGGCGGGGAGACGGTAGTTCTGCGGGTAATTAGCTTTGCTCATCTAAATAGCGTTTGGTCAGGGGTGCGTAGGTGTCAATGCGGCGATCACGGAAAAACGGCCAGATGCGGCGAAAATCCTCCACGGCCTGCAAATCACACTCCACGATGAGAATCTCCTCATCCGTGACAGAGGCTTTGGCAACGATTTCTCCATACGGATTCGCCACGAAGCTCTGGCCCCAGAATTCGCTCTGCTGCTCGGTGCCCACGCGGTTCACGGCGGCCAGGAAACAGCCGTTTGCCACGGCGTGACCGCGTTGCACGGTCTCCCAGGCGCAGTGCTGGGCCTTGCCGAGGGCCGCTTTTTCGCTCGGCAGCCAGCCGATGGCGGTGGGATAGAAAAGGATCTCCGCGCCCATGAGCGCCGTCATTCTCGCCGCCTCGGGATACCACTGGTCCCAGCAGATCAGGACGCCGATGCGGCCGAATTTCGTGTCCCACACGCGGTAGCCGAGGTCGCCGGGCGTGAAGTAAAACTTCTCCTCAAAGCCCGGGTCCTGCGGGATGTGCATCTTGCGGTATTTGCCCAAAACGGTGCCATCCGCGTCGATCACGGCCGCGGTGTTGTGATAGAGCCCGGGGCCGCGTTTTTCGAAGACCGGCACGATGATCACCACGCCCAGTTCCTTCGCTAGCGGCGCCAAAACGTCCGTCGTGGGGCCTGGCACAGCCTCCGCGAGGTTAAACAGCTCCGTGTCCTGCGTGATGCAGAAGTAGGGCGTGTTGAAAAGCTCCTGCAGGCACACGATTTGTGCTCCACGGGCCGCCGCGTCACGGATCAGCGCCACATGCTGGCGCAGGCTTTCGTCTTTGGAGGAAAAGGCCCGGCTCTGCACCAGGCCGAGGGTGACTTTCGACATAGGAGGGCGAGCTATGAACGTCCTCCGGGCGGATGCAAGAGGCGTCTGCGACAGCTTCCCGGCTCCTCCGAGCATTGTCCCTTGCCATTTCCGCCGCGAATCCCTAGCTTGGCGGCCCCACTCGCATGAAAATCGGATTCAACCTCCTTCTCTACACGGGCCACGTCACCGAGGCCAATTACCCCGACATCGAAAAACTCAAGAAGGCCGGCTACGACGGCGTCGAGCTGCCGATTTTCGATGTGAGCAATCCCGCTCACTTCGCCAGCATCGGCAAGGTGCTCAAGGACAACGGCCTCGAGTGCACCGCCGTGACCGTTTTGCCCGATGAAGCGCACAACGCCATCTCCCCCGTCGCCGCGAACCGACAGGGGGCCATCGATCACCTGAAGCGCGTGCTCGAATGCGCTCACAATGCCGGCGTGCAGACGCTTTGCGGCCCCTACTACCAGGTGCTGGGCCAGTTCACGGGTGCGTTCCCGACGGAAACCGAGCTCAACCACGCTGCCGAGGTGCATCGCGCCATCGCGCCGGTCGCTCAAGCTGCGGGCGTGAAGTGCGCCATCGAGGCGCTGAACCGCTTCGAGAGCCATCTCCTCAACACGATGGAGCAGGCCGCCAGCTACGTGAAGCGCGTCGATCACCCGAATTTCGGCACGATGTACGACACCTTCCACGCGAATATCGAGGAGAAGAATCCCTTCGCCGCCATCGACACCGTCTTCGCCTCCGGCAAGCTCAACCATGTGCACATCAGCGAAAACGACCGCGGCACGCCCGGTCGCGGCCACATCAACCTCACCGAGCAGATCCAGCACCTCAAAAAGATCGGCTACGACGGCTGGATGACCATCGAGGCCTTCGGCAGCGCCATGCCAGACCTCGCCGCCGCCACCCGCTTCTGGCGTGACTTCTTCCCCAGCACCGAACAGGTGTATGAGGAAGGCATCCAGGTCATCAAGAAGGCGCTGGCCTGATCGCAATGACGAATGAGGAATTCCGAATGACGAATTAAACCCGAAGCCCGAACCGCTGTCACCCTGCTCGTTCGGGCTTCGAATTTCGACATTCCTTCGTCCTTCGGAATTCTGGTTTCGTCATTTTCCGCCCTCATTCCCGCACAGAACTCTCTCATTCCCCACGTTATCCAACCTCTCATGAACACACCAACCACTCCTGCGGCCTCCTCGCGCCGCCAGTTTATCGGCACCACCGCTGCCGCCAGCGCTCTCACCGTCGCCCAGTCCGCCTGGGCTGCGGGCAGCGATAAAGTCAAAATCGGCCTCATCGGCTCCGGCGGCCGTGGCTCGGGTGCTGCGGACCAGGCTCTGACCACGCCGAATTCCAACTTCGTGCTCCACGCCGTGTGCGATGCCTTCAAAGAAAAGGCCGAGGGCTCCCTCTCCAATCTGCGCAACAAGCACGCCGAGCGCGTGCAGGTCGATGACCGCATCTACGACGGCGTCGAAGGCTACAAGAAGGTCATCGACTCCTGCGACCTCGTCATCCTCACCACGCCTCCCGGCTTCCGCCCGTATCACTTCGAAGCCGCGATCAACGCCGGCAAGAACGTGTTCATGGAAAAGCCCGTCGCCGTGGACAGCCCCGGCGTGCGCAAGGTGCTCGAAATGGCCAAAGTGGCCGATGAGAAGAAATTGAAGGTCGTCGTCGGACTCCAGCGCCGCTACCAGAACTGCTACCTCGACGCGCTGAAGCAGGTCAAGGAGCAGGGCATCATCGGCGACATCGTCTCCGGCCAAGTTTATTGGAACGGCGGCGGCATCTGGTTCCGTGATCGCAAAGAAGGCATGAACGAACTCATGTACCAGTGCAACAACTGGTATCACTTCACCTGGCTCTGCGGCGACCACATCAACGAGCAGCACATTCACAACATCGACGTCGCCAACTGGTTCATCGGTGGCCATCCGGAGACCGCCGCCGGCATGGGTGGTCGTCAGCAGCGCGTGGACAAGAAGTGGGGCCAGATCTATGACCACCACTACGTGGAGTTCACCTATGCCAACGGCGTGCGCGTCAACAGCCAGTGCCGTCATCAGAGCAACACCAAGCCGGATGTGCGTGAAGAATTCACCGGCACCAAGGGCAAGGTGTACCTCGACAACAGCGGCAAGTGCTACGCCGTCGATCACAAGGGCAACACCATCTGGAAGTATCGCCCCGCCCGCGGCGGCGACGAAGGCGGCAAGAAAGGCAAGAAAGGCGCCTCCGGCGGTGATCCGAATCCGTATCAGGTCGAGCACGACACGCTGCAGGACGCCATCATCAACAACAAGCCGCTCAACAACGCCTACTACGGCGCCGAGAGCACCATGACCGCCATCATGGGCCGCATGGCCACCTACTCCGGCAAGGAGATCAAGTGGGATGAGGCGCTCAACTCCAAGGTGCAGCACATGCCCGCCATCGTCACCCCGGAGACCGCCGCGCCGGTCAATCCTGACGCCAATGGCTGGTATCCGATCGCCATCCCCGGCTACAAGGCCGAGGACTACGCGAAGCTCGGCATGCAGAACGTCGAGATCATCTGATGATCTCCGAGTGAAAAATCAGCCGCGACCCGCGAAAGCGCGTCGCGGCTTTTTTCATGCCCAAACTGGGGTGATGTAGACGTGGAGCCTTGTCAGCAAAACTTCATCACTCCAACAATCCGGCTCAAATCAGGCCCAACGCCTCATCCACGCCCGCGCCATCGTGCACCATCGCCATCAGCGCCCGGGTGATGCCCTTCGGGTTCGGATGCTGGATGACATTGCGGCCATACACGATGCCCGCCGCGCCTTGCTGGAGCAGGCCCTGTGTGCGTTCGAGGATCTCACGATCACTCACACGGCCTCCGCCGCGCACCAGCACCGGGATGCCAGAGGCTGCTTCGATGATTTTGTGGTAACGGCTCACATCATCCGTCGGATCAGCCTTGATGATGTCCGCACCTAGCTCCACCGCCTGACGCACGAGATAGGTGATCGCCGTTTCATCGCCATTCACCATGTAGCCACCGGCTTTTTCATTCGGCTGAAACACCAGCGGCTCCACCATCATCGGCATGCCGTAGTAATCGGCCTGTGGCTTGAGCTTGAGGATGTTCTCCACGCACTCCGCATGCACTTCAGGGGCGCCGGGAATTTGGAAAAGGTTCACGCACACGCAGGACGCGTCGTAGCGGACCGCCTGCAGCATGCAATCCTCGATCATGAGGCTGAAGCGGCGGTTCTCCGGCAGTGTCTTCCCGTAGATGTTCGCCACGTCAGTGCGCAGCACGAGGCTCGGTTTGTGCCGGCCGGGAATCTCCTGAAGATGCCGCGCCATGCCCAGCGTGAGCTGGATGGCATCCGGTGCCGCCTCGACGAGCGTCTGCACCACCGTGCGCATGTCCTCGATGCCCTGGAGAAAGCCCGGCTGGTTGAAGAATCCATGATCGACGGCCACATCGAAGCAGCGGTTGGACTTGGCGTTGAAGAGGCGTTTGAGGCGGAAGGATTTCATGGTCGAGAAAGGGCCTCTATAAGCGGCCTCGAAGCCCGTCAACTTTCACGCGACAGCGTCCCCGGACTGCGGCGACTTCAGCGCCGCTCTCGTCCCACCCCAGGGCATAGAAACTCGCTTGCCGTCCCGCCCAGCAAACCAATCCTTCCCGTCATGCCTCGCCGCACCGACCAGCCTCCGCCCTGGCCGCACGCCCCCACGCATCTGCTTGATGCGCCCGGCATCTATTTCGTCACCGCCGCCACCTACCAAAAAGAGCACCATTTCCGTGACCCAGCTCGCTTGGAAGTGCTCCATCGAGGCTTGCTGACGGTCACGCAGCAATTCGGTTGGAGACTCGAAGCCTGGGCGGTCTTCTCCAATCATTACCACTTCGTCGCAAAATCCCCCTCCAACACCAGCGACGCCGAATCACTTCCATCCCTGATCCGTGCGCTGCATGGACCACTCTCTCGCTGGGTCAACAAACTCGACCACACTCCCGACCGCCAGGTATGGCACAACTACTGGGAGACCTTGCTCACACATCGCACGTCTTACTTGGCGAGGTTGAACTACACGCACAATAACCCGGTGAAGCATGGGCTGGTGACTCACGCCAAGGACTATCCGTGGTGCTCGGCGGGCTGGTTTGAGCGTGAGACCGCACCCGCCATGGTGAAGGCCATTTACCGATTCAAAACGGATCGTTTGCACATGGAGGACGCGTTTGAGCCGGTCTGGATCAAATGACGCTCGAAAGCGGCGCTGAAGCGCCGCGCTCCGAGAACGCTTCGCGAATCACAAAGCCTCCGTCAGAATCCCCACCAGTTCGTCATGCCCAAGCACCACCGGGTTCGCCTTCATGCTGCTCGCTGCGGCTGCTTTGCGGGCGATTTCATCCAGATCAGACTCTTGGATGCCCCAGGTGTGGAGTTTGGGAATGCCCAGACGCTCTGTCATGCCGCGAAGAAAAGCCACTGCATCGCCGCCGAGCATGGCATCCACGCGATCAAACTTCTCGCGATTCACGACTCGCTTCGCATTCGCCGCCCAAACGGGTGCCAGCAGAGCCGCACACACGGCTCCATGCGGCGCATGAAACATCCCGCCAATCGGCGCGGCGAAGCCATGCACGGCACCGAGGCCCGCATTCGCCAGCGCCATGCCGCTGTAGAGAGCGCAGAGCGCCATGTCCTCGCGAGCGTCGAGGTCATCGCCATCGTGAAAAGCCTTTTCGAGAGATCTCACGGCTCGTTGGATGCCATCGACGCACAGCGCATCCGTCATCGGTTGAGCTCGCGAGCAGACGAAGGCCTCCAGGCACTGCGTGAGCGCATCCATGCCGCTCGCCGCAGTCACGGCAGGCGGCACGCTGCGAGCCAGCGCGGGATCGATCAACGCCACACGCGGCAGCATGCCCACAAGCCGCAGGCTGGCCTCCACCCGATGCGTTTCACTCGCGATCACGGCATTCCGCGTAGCTTCCGCGCCCGTGCCAGCGGTCGTGGGCACGGCGATGAAAGGTAGTGGTGCCGCGTCGAGCGCCTTGCCTTCGCCAATCACTTCAATGTAGCGCATCAGATCACGCGGCTGCGTCGCCATGGCCGCAATGGCCTTGCCGGCATCGATCACACTGCCGCCACCGATGGCCACCACCACGTCCACCCCCTTCGCCAAAGCCGCGCCTCGCTCCACATCGCTGATCTTGGGTTCCCCCGAGACCGCCAAACGCGTGGCCTGAGGCAGCACCGCGAAACGATTCGAATCACTTCCGGTCACCAGCAGCACTTTGGATCCCCACTCCGAGCACAAGGCCTCCAATTCGGACACCACTCCGCGTCCGAAAACAATCCGCTGCGCTGTCGCAAACTCAAAACGATTCATGGCCGCGTCATAACCCGGCTTTTTTTGAATGCCATCGAGTTTCACGGCGATCCGGCTCGGTGAAACATGAGCTTGCAGTTCAATGCCGGGCGCTATGATCACACATGCCCTTGGTTCTTCGCAATCATCTGGCGCCGCACGAGGCTCATATCATGGCCGGAAGCCTGCGTTCAGCCGGTGTCCCAGCTTACGTGTGGGGAGACCAGACGGCCCATCTTTACGGCCATCTCGCACTTGGAGGTTGCCAGGTGGCGGTGGATGAGGACTCCCTGGCGCAAGCGGAGGAAGTGTTGAAAGCCATTCCCGAAGATTATCTGGATGACACCGTGACTTCTTCGACGGTCCAGACCTTCGATGCGGGTCCGCCTCGAACCCTCGATCTGCTGTATTTCGGTTTGATTGCCTCGGTGGGCTTGGCTGCTGCCATGACAATTCTCGCCTTGGCCTATGCTTTCGCGCTGGGTGCTGTTGTGCGGCTTGATGAGAGCCTGCGCGGCTTTGTCTCCATGCTCGCCGCGGGCATGGTTTGGAGCATCATCTTCGCAGTGGGCGAGGGGCTCTTGCTCGGGATCGTTCGCGGCTATCGCAATGGCTCCATGATCTGCCGGTTGCTCTGGATCGCGTGCGCCCTGGTCACCATGGCGATGGTGGCGCTGACGATGAACTGAGCCGCGCTACGAAGCCTCTGCGGATTCAGATTCGAGCCGACAGCACTTTTAGCGACCATCGTGGATTTGCCCGCGGGATTCGTCTCGCTACGCTCGCAGTTCCCATGGCAAAAAAAACCGCCCGCAAACTCATCGCCGACTCCATCCGCATTCGCGGGGCGAAGCAAAACAATCTGAAGGGCATCGACCTCGACCTGCCGTTGGGGAAATTGAATGTCATCACAGGGCCGAGCGGCAGCGGGAAGTCGTCGCTGGCCTTTGACACGATCTACGCGGAAGGCCAGCGCCGCTATGTGGAGACGTTTTCGCCTTACACGCGGCAGTTCTTCGAGCGCATGGACAAGCCGAAGGTGGATGCGATCGAAGGCATCCCGCCCGCGATCGCCATCGAGCAGGTCAACAACATGCGCAGCACGCGCAGCACCGTCGGCACGATCACGGAGATCAATGACTATCTCAAAATGATCTTCCCGCGTCTCGCCGAGGCCACCTGCCCCGGCTGCAAACGCCCCGTGCGGCCGGAAACACCGGAAAGCATCGTGCGCGAGCTGTTGAACGCTTACGCCGACAAACAGGCCCTCATCTTGTTTCCCGTTCCCGTGCCGAAAAACGCCGTCACAGCCGATTTCGCCGCTTTTCTGCAATCGCAGGGCTTTGTGCGTGTGTGGCTCTACGGCAACGTCATCCGCCTCGATGACGCAGAGTCGCTCAAAGGCCGCAAACTGCCCGCGCAGCTCTTCGTCGTCCAAGATCGCGTCACGCTGGATCCAAAATCCAAATCCCGCCTCTCTGAAGCCCTCGAAGCCGCCCTCCGCTACGGCAAAGGCCACTGCGCTGCCGCTTTCGACCAAATCATAAATCATAAGTCACAAATCATAAGTTTTTCTACCGACTGGTCCTGCGCCGACTGCGGCATCACACTCCCCACACCGACACCCGGCCTCTTCAGCTTCAATTCACCCATCGGCGCGTGCCCGACGTGCCGCGGCTTTGGCCGCACGCTCGGCATCGACATCGGCAAGGCGATCCCGGATGAGTCGTTGAGCATCAATCTCGGCCTCGTGCGTCCCTTTCAAGGCAGCACGTATGGCGAATCGCAGCTCGATCTCGAACGCGCCGCCCGCAAGCGCGGCATCGACATCCACAAGGCCTTCGACGATTACACGCCCGAGGAGCGCCACTGGCTCATCGAGGGCACCGACCCCGATCCCGAGGTCGCCTACAATCGCGGCGAGTGGTATGGCGTGCGCGGCTTTTTCAAATGGATGGAATCCCGCAGCTACAAGATGCACGTCCGCGTCTTCCTCAGCCGTTACCGCGCCTACACCGAGTGCGGCGATTGCGGCGGCGGCCGCTTGAAGAAGGACGCGTATGCCTTCCGCATCGGCCCGCACACCATCGCTGATCTGTGGCGCATGCCCGTCAGCGACCTGCATCCGCTCGTGCAAAGCTGGCCCCTCAAAGAAGGCGATCACGCCGCGAAATTGCTGCGCGATGAAATTGCCAGCCGCGTGAGCTACATGGACCGCGCCGGCCTCGGCTACCTCAATCTCGATCGCCAAACGCGCACGCTCAGCGGCGGCGAGCTGCAACGCGTCAATCTCACCACCTGCCTCGGTGCTTCGTTGGTGAACACCCTCTTCGTGCTCGACGAGCCCAGCATCGGCCTGCACCCGCGCGACATCGGCCGACTCATCGGCGTGATGGAAGGCCTGCGCGACAAAGGCAACACGCTCCTCGTCGTCGAACACGAAGAAGCCGTCATGCAAGCCGCCGACAACCTCATCGACATCGGCCCCGGCCGCGGCGAGAAGGGCGGCGAACTCGTTTTTAATGGGCCGCTGGAGAAGCTCTCGAAAACGAAGGGCTCGTTGACCGGGGATTATCTGTTTGGCCGGAAGTCGATCCCCGTGCCGACGGAGCGAAGATCGGTCCCATCCGTCGGATCAGACCGATCAAATCATAAATCAAAAATCGTAAATCATAAATTCTTGGCGATCCGCTCCGCCCGCCAAAACAACCTCCGCAAACTTGACGCGGACATCCCGCTGAACGCCTTCGTCTGCATCACCGGCGTCAGCGGCTCTGGCAAATCCACGCTCGTGCACGACGTGCTCTACCGGAACCTGCAAAAGCTGCGCGGCGAGGTTTGCGAAGAAGAACCCGGCCGCGTGGGCAGCATCAGCGGCTGGGAGCAGCTCGGCAGCGTGGTGATGGTGGATCAATCACCGCTCGCACGCACGCCGCGCTCGACGCCGGCGGTGTTTGTCGGCGCTTTTGATCACATCCGCACGCTCTTCGCCGCGTGCGAAGATGCGGCCACGCAGGGCATCATGCCCGGCTTCTTCAGCTTCAACAGCGGCGAGGGCCGCTGCGAGCGCTGCATGGGAAATGGCTTCGAAAAGATCGAGATGCAGTTCCTCAGCGATCTCTTCGTCACCTGCCCCGAGTGCGAGGGGAAGCGCTACAAGCCGCACGCGCTCAAAATCCTGCTCCACGGCAAATCCATCCACGACGTGCTCAGCATGACCATCGACGACGCCGTGCCGTGGTTCGCCACCATCGAGCATCGCGCCGTCGCGGCGATCAATCGCAGCCTGCAACTCGTCATTGATGCCGGACTCGGCTACTTGAAGCTCGGCCAGCCGCTCAACACCCTCAGCGGCGGTGAAGCGCAGCGCCTTAAACTCGTCGGCCACCTCCTCGAACCTCAAACCCCCGGCAAAAGCAGCCTTCTCCTCCTCGACGAACCCACCACCGGCCTCCACTTCGACGACATCGCGCTCTTGATAAAGCTGCTCCAACGCCTCGTCGATGAAGGCAACAGCCTCGTCGTCATCGAGCACAACCTCGAAGTCATCAAATGCGCTGACTGGCTCCTCGACCTCGGCCCCGAAGGAGGCGCTGCCGGAGGCAATCTCGTCATCGCCGGCACGCCGGAGGACGTGGCGGAGTGCAGCGCGTCGCACACGGGCCAGTACCTTCGCGATCTGCTCTTCCAATCAACGCGAGAGCGTCCTGGAGTGCTCCAGCCCTCTGGAGCTTTCCGCAGGCCAAACGACGCTCGATAGCGCCGGAGGACCGGCGCACTCCAAAACGCTCACGCGCAGGAGGTGCGGCCATGCGGAAGTCGCTCATCCGCTTCTCGCGGCTTCACCGGGCGCGC
>JBKCXA010000192.1:0-2478 GCA_046316935.1 Prosthecobacter sp. | reverse complement strand
GCTGACTTTTTGCACGCCGAGCACGAGTTCCCACGCGGCCATGCCCTTGGTGATGTCGGGCGAGCCTTTGCGGACGATCTTGAAGATCTCCGTGGGCTTGCCGCCATACTTCCATTCTTGATCGTGGAGCGGAAGGCCGGGCAGCTTGGCTCCGGCGAGCGTGCCGGTTAGGTCGGGGCCGTGGCAGGTGACGCACATGCCGGGGGTCATGAAGACCGCTTTACCAGCCTCGACGGCTTGCGGATCGCGGGACATGGCCCAGAGCTGCTCGTCGGTGATGTTTTCGGTCTGCTTGTCACGGGCGGCTTTCTGCTCGGCGATGACTTTGTCCATCTCGTCCTGGTCGGAGCTGCCGATGCCGAGCTGGTAGTAGCATAGCCAGTGGCCGATGAACCAGACGATGGTGATGTAGAGGGTGAAAAGCCACCAGTTCGGGAGCTTCTGATCATACTCCTGGATGCCGTCATAGACGTGATCGCGGAGTTTCGGCTCGTTGGAGGAGGATGTGGGATGAGTGTCCATGGCTAAAAATTAGTCGTCGAGTGGCAGGTGGGACAGGTGTTCGGACTTCTCCTTGCGCAGCAGCATGCCGCGCACGGTCATGACAGCGAAGACCACGCCGGTGGTGGCAAAGGCGAGCAGGGGGATGATCGCGTGCCAGTTTTCGTAGATGATGCGCTTGTACATGGCGGAAGGGATGAGAGATGAGCGAACAGGTGTGAGCGATCAGGGTTTGACCATGGCGCTGCGGGCCTTGTCGGGATTCACCGGTGTGAGCGGGAAGGGGACTCCGCCGCCGCTCTTCTTGGTGAGAACATCTTCGACGGCAGGCGTGTCATACTGGCCGAGCTTTTGCAGGTAGGCGATGATGGCGACCATCTCGCTGTCGGGGCGGACGACGATGTTGGCCTTCTTGAGGTCCTCGGCGATGGCAGCGCCTTGCTCGAGAGCTTTCATCTTGATGCTGGTGGCATCCATGACGGGATAAGGCACGCCGAGCTGGGTGAGGACGGCGATCTTCTTTGGCAGGGCGTTTTGATCGAAGGGCTTGTCCTTGAGGTGCGTGTAGGCGGGCATGTTGGACTGCGGGGACATGGAACGCGGGTCCATCATGTGCTCGTAGTGCCAGGAGTTCGGACGGGCACCGCCTTCGCGGGCGAGATCCGGACCGGTGCGCTTGGAGCCCCATTGATAAGGATGATCGTAGATGCTCTCGCCGAGGCGGGAGTAGTCGCCGTAGCGCATCACATCGGGGACGAGGGTGCGGATCATCTGCGAGTGGCAGTTGTAGCAGCCTTCGGAGACATAGATGTCGCGGCCGGCGAGCTCGAGGGGTTCGTAGAGCTTCTGGATGCGGTCCTCCATGTTCTTCGCCGTGTTCACGGTGATGGTGGGGATGAGCTGGATGAGGCCGCCGATGACCACCGCGACGAAGGTGAGGATGGTGAAGGGCAGGTAGTTGTGAAGAAGCTTCTCATACCAGAAGGACCAGTTCTGATGGGCGCTCTTGAAGCGTTTCACGGCCATGAAGGCGAAGACGCAGGCGCACACGAGGGAGGCCACATCCGCACCTTTGGGCAGGAAGAGCCAGCCGCAGACGAGGAGGATGCCGCCGATGGAGTAGGTGAGCGGGTCGTTGAAGAAGGTTTCGCCGAGGCTCATCTTCTGGCTGCTGTCATGCTGGATGACGGCGACTTCGCGGACCTCGTTGGTGGCTTTGCCGGAACGGATGGTCTTCCAAAGGTTGATGCACATCACGATCCAGCCGACGAGGAACATGGCACCGCCGATGACACGCAGACCCATGAGCGGACGGATGGCCTGGAGGGTATCGAGGAAGGTGTTTTTCAGCGCGAGACCATCCGGCGTGACCTGGCTGAGCATGAGGCCCTGCATGATGCCGCTGATCCACATGGCGACGACGTAGAGCAGGATGCCGAAGGTGCCGATCCAGAAGTGGAAATTCGCCATCGGGACGGAGTAGAGCTTCGTGTTCCAGAGACGCGGAGCGAGCCAGTAGAAGAGACCGGCGGCCATGAAGCCATTCCAGCCGAGAGCACCGCTGTGCACGTGGCCGATGGTCCAGTCGGAGTAGTGGGAGAGGGCATTGACGGCGCGGATGGAGAGGAGCGGGCCTTCAAAGGTGGACATGCCGTAGAAGGTGACGCCAGCGATGAAGAACTTGATCACGGGGTCCGTGCGCAGCTTGTCCCAGGCACCACGGAGGGTGAGGAGGCCATTCAGCATGCCGCCCCAGGAGGGAGCCCAAAGCATGAGGCTGAAGAACATGCCGAGGTATTGCAGCCACTTTGGCAGGGCGGTGTTCAGCAGGTGGTGCGGACCAGCCCAGATGTAGAGGAAGACGAGCGACCAGAAGTGGACGATGGAGAGGCGATACGAATAGACCGGACGTTCTGCCGCTTTCGGCAGGAAGTAGTACATGATGCCGAGGATCGGCGTGGTGAGGAAGAAGGCGAC
>JBKCXA010000191.1:0-6801 GCA_046316935.1 Prosthecobacter sp. | reverse complement strand
GGCTTGTTTGTGGCCGTGCCGTCCGTTTTGGCGCACACCTATTTCACTCGTCGCATCGATGCCATCGCCGTGAAGGTCGAGGGCATCCTGCAGGAGACGATTCATCAGTTCTTCGCCCACTTCGAGGTGAAGCACGTCGGCGAGAAGGCCAATCTCTAATCCCCGCCTGCTGATGAACCTGCGCCCCCGCCGCCGCCCCGTTCCGACGATCCCCATCGTGTCGCTGATCGACATCATGGTGATCCTTCTCATCTTTTTCATCGCCACCACCACCTTCAAAAAACAGAAGGTCGAGGTCAAAATCACCCTCCCGGAATCCAAAGCCCTCGGCGGTGCCACCAGCGCCCCTGAAGCCCGCACCACCATCACCGTCACCAAGGAGCAAAAACTCTTCCTCGACGCCAAACCGGTGGAGCTCGACAAGCTCGCCACCGCTCTCATTTCGCTCAAAGAAGCTAAACCCGATGCCAAGCTCGAGCTCGAAGCCGACACCGATGCCAACCTGGGCATGCTGGTGAAAATCTGGGACGCCCTCCGCGAGGCCGGCTACTCGATCAACGACGTGCCGGCGAGAATCCAGCGGGCGGCGGGGCAGTGAAGAAGGTTTCAAGTTGGGTGAACCTGAAACTTGAAACCTGAAACTTTAAGCTCCGCTTCACTCCTGCATCCCGAGAAAGATCGCGAGGATGATCAGGCCGATAATGATGGCGATGGTGATCTTCACCCAGCTGAGCGGATACTCGCCGGTGATCTTGCCGGTGCTGCCATTCACGGTGACTTGATAAGTCTTTGTGCCGTAGGTGTAGGTGAGCAGCCAGACGGGCAGGAGAATGTGCTTGAAGGTCTGGGCGCTGTATTGCGGGGCGATTCGCAGATTGCGATGGCGGTCGCCAGGCACTTCCTTGGCGCAGGCACGCTCCAGATCGCGGTGCATGCGGCCGCGGGAGTCGTCGGCTGCCTGCACGAGGTCGATTTGATACTGCTCCACCACCCAGCCCGAGAGGTAGCCCGGATCGTAGGGCACGAGGTCGGTCGTGGTGGGAAAGGGCTGCAGCTCATCGAGCAGCTTGGTGTGCACGCCTTTGGAGGCTGGCACGAGCACGTCATCAAAGTCCCGCGAGACATGCCCGCTGGCGTATTCCCAGCGTGTCTCGGTCTGTGTGTTGCCTTTGGAATCCGTCGTCGTGTAGTCGTGACCTGCCTCCGCCTCCCAAGGGCATTCCGCGTGGGCGTCAAACGTCCAGTAAGGCAGGTAGAGGCCGTGCAGCGTATCCGTGAGGGCCTTCTGGCCGAGGGCGTTCGGAGCCCAGAAGTGGCTGCCATACCAGCGGCGGATGTCCTCGCGCACCTGACTCTCGGCGATTTTAAAGGCCAGCAGGCTGCTCGGCCGGATCGGGGACGAGACATCATCCGCCGCCAGGATCGACGGGGACCCGCAGAAGTCACAGCGCTGCGCCACCCGCTTCTCGTCAAAGACCGAAATAGCCTGGCAGCTCTGGCACTTTACTGTCTTGCGAACCGCCGCCCAGCCACGCTGATCATCCGGGATCGACCGCAGCGCCGTCACGAGGTCGTTTTCCTCGATGAGCGAGCCGTCTGACTTCAGCTCCGCGGGTGATACCGTGCTGCAATAAGGGCAGACAAGCGCTTTCTTTGACGGGGTCCAGACTGCCTCAGCACCACAGGCCGGGCAGGCAAACTTTTTGATCGCGGTGACTTCGGACATGGGCAGAAGACGTTCTTTGTTCGTGGTTCTTGGTGCTTAGTTGGCCGTGGCCGGTGGCTGCATCACGATCTTGACCTTGCCCGCGGTCTTGCCGGCGGCGCTCAAGGCATCGGCGAGCGTTCCTGCCTGGCTGGGAGCTTCGAGTGGCGCGGCTTTCTTTTCAGCGGCTTCCGCTTCGAGGGCCGCTTTGAGCGCTCCCTCCACCATCTGACCACAGTGAATCTTCATTGGTGGCAGGGCTCCCAGCGGTCGGCTGAGGTCATCCGCCTTCATGGCCAGGGCTTCTTCCTTGGTTTTGCCGCGAATCAGTTCCGTGGCGATGCTGGCCACCGCGATGGCTGTCTGGCAGCCGAAGCTCTGAAAGCTGGCCTTGTCGATGACCTTTCGACCGTCCTTTTCGCGGTATTTGATCCACATGCGCACCATGTCGCCGCAGTCAGGACTGCCCACGGTGCCCACGGCATCCGCGTCTGGCATCTCGCCGAGGTTCTGCGTTTCGCTCAGGGCTTTTTGGAGGGCTTCTTCGTTCATGAGGGCCCATTTTGGGCAGGCGGAGGCAATTTCCAATTTTGAGTTTCCGAAAATCACTCTTCCATCCGCCATGCCCGTTGCCAGCCCCTCTGCTCCCCGAGGTCGTGGCGCTGCCGTGAACCCGGATCAGCGCTTCGCGCAGATGCATGTGGAGTATGATCCGGGTGAGGCACCGGTGCGGGTGCCGACGAAGTTCTTCATCGACCACTCCAGCACGATCATCTCCCGCCACAGCAGTCCCGATCTGCCCTTCGAGGCCAGTTTGAATCCTTACCGCGGCTGCGAGCATGGCTGCGCCTACTGTTACGCCCGGCCCACGCATGAGTACCTCGGCTTCTCCTCCGGAATCGACTTTGAAAGCCGCATCATGGTGAAGGAAAACGCCGCCGCGCTGCTGCGTGCGGAACTGCTGAAGCCCGGGTACAAGCCCTGCACGCTCTCACTCAGCGGCGTCACCGATCCGTATCAGCCCGCGGAGAAGCGTCTGCGCATCACCCGTGGCTGCCTCGAAGTCCTCGCCGAGGCACGGCACCCGGTGGTGCTCATCACGAAGAACCACCTCATCACCCGCGATGCGGATCTGCTGGGTGAACTGGCGCGTTTCAACGCCACCGCGGCCTACATCTCCATCACCACGCTCGATCCCGAACTGGCCCGCAAGCTGGAGCCGCGTGCCTCCAGCCCTGCGATGCGCCTGGAGGCCATCCGCACGCTCCACGCGGCGGGCATTCCCGTCGGGGTGAGCACCGCGCCGATCATTCCCGGCCTCAATGACAGCGAGATCCCGAAGATCATCGAGGCCGCGCAGGCGGCCGGAGCGCAGTTTGCCGGATATACCGTGGTGCGGCTGCCCTTTGCCGTGAAGGACATCTTTGCCACCTGGCTCGAAGAGCATTTTCCCGGCTCCAAAGAGAAGATCCTCGCCCGCATCACCGAGACACAGGGTCAAACCATGTCCCATGGCGATTTTGGCACGCGTCTGAAAGGCGAGGGCATCTGGAGCCAGCAGATCGCCGCGCTCTTCAAGACCAGCCTGCGCCGCGCCGGCATGCTCCACCGCCGTCCCGAGCCGACTACCGCCCACTTCAAGCGGCCGCGTGATCCAAGCGGGCAGATGGAGCTGTTTGAGTGAGGTTCTTAGGCCTCCGATCCGCGATTTTTTCTTCTTTGAGCAGGCGGCCGATGCCGAGGTGCTCGCGCATTTCGGGGACGGTGTGGAAGTGGAGGGCGTTCGGGGTGATCTCAGTGGCTTCGTGGAAACGGCGGGTGACGGCGAGTTCGAGGTCGGACTCGCTGATGCCGGGCTCGGCGGCGAGGTGGAGGTGAACTTCGTCGGTCTCTAGCGGGTCGTCGTGGCGTTTGCGCAACTCGAGCTGCCAGGCGGCGATGCCGCGCTGATCATCGAGCAGGTGTTCGAGCACGTTGAAGTTCACCAGCGTGCCTTTGAGCTTGTCCATGTGCAGCTCTTTGACCTCGCTGACGCGGGAGATGGGGCCGACGAGACGCGGGCAGGTGCGGCCGCAGTTGGGGCATTTTTCCCAATGCAGGCCGCCCTCGGCGATGTCGCCGGTGCGATAGCGCAAAACGACGGTGCCGCGTGAATCGAGCGGTGTGAAGACGATCTCGCCCGGATGGCCGTCGGGCACGATGTGGCCGGTTTTTGGGTCGATAAGCTCGATGAGGCCCAAATCGGGGCTGAGGTGGTAACCGAAGGATTCGTGCGATTCGCCGACGCATTCGGGGAAGGCCATTTTTGCCTCGGTGAAGCCGTAGGTGGCCATGACATGCACATCGGGGCTGCCGAGAGCGGCGGCGAGTTCACGCAGCCGTGCCCGCAGGCCTTCGGCAGCCTTTTCGCCGCCGAGGACGAGGCGTTTGAGGTTGGTCCAGCGTTTGCCGGTTTCGAGGGCTTCACGCAGCACATGGTAGAGGAAGGTGGGCATGCCAATGAGGACATCGGGCTGGATCTTGTCGATGAGCTTGATGTTGCCCTCGGTGCCGAGGGTTTTGCCGCCGCCGGTGCTGAGCATGAAGGTGCCAAAGCCGAGTCCGGCATGATGCGCCTGCCAGAAGCCGAGATGCGGCGCATACGGGAAGAGATTGATGTGTCGCCAATCCCGCTGCGAGGCTCCGGCGAGCATCAGACGCGTCCCGGTGAGGTCGAGATTGTGCAAATCGTGCTTCGTGAAAAGAAACGGCACCGGATCAGCGGAGCGACCGGTGGTGCTGGTGAGCAGGATGGGGCGAAATTCGTGCTCGGCGTGCTCTTGCGCGGCCTTTTTGCCATGCAGCAAGGCATCGAAGATCATGCCAGGCTCGCGGCGGAGCTTCGCGGCATCGGGGACGAGCACAAAATCACGCGGCGTGGCAAGATCACGCTTCGAGGTGAAGGGCACGCGATGCCAGTCGGCCCAAGAGCGGATGTCACGAGCCTCGAAGGCAGCGTGGTAGTGCTTTGAGAAAGGCAGGACGCGGCGGGCGAGGTAGTCGCGGAGTTTGGTAAGTTGCCAGCGTTGCCAGACTTCACGAGGTGTGGTGTTCCAGTCGGGTTTCATGGCGTGCGAGGGGTGTGGGGTTGGATTGAGAAAGAAGCTCGCGAATGGCGGGAAGCGCCGCGATGGCTGCCACACGCCCGGCCTGGAGGTAGTGGCCGAAATTTTCAAAGTCATGCCAGTTCGAGGCGGTGAAGCGCGGATGGATCACGACACTTGCCGCAGCCTCTTCCTTCACGATGAGGCGCAACTGCGCGGCCATCAGGGAACGGCGGAAGGTGTCGAGCACATTGCCATGCGCGAGGAGGTTCACCTTCCTCCAAAGGCGACGCAGTAGCCTGCTGGCGGCGTTTTGTGGCACCTCACAAGTCGTGCCGAAGGTGGTGTCGTGCCCGCTTTCAAAATCACTCTGCGCGGGCATCACATTCACCGCGATGACATGATCGACGTGGCAGTGCTGCTTCAGCAAACGCACCGGCAGTGGCTCGGTGGCCCCGCCATCGGTGTAGCGTCGGCCATCCAGATGCACCGGCGCACAGATCGCCGGAATGGCAGCGCTGGCATGCACGGCATGCGACACCTGCCCGCTGCTGAAAACGTGTGGAGCAAGTCGGTCGAGATCCGTGGCGATGACGATGAGTTCGCGTCCGAGTTCATGGAAGGTCCGTTTTCCAAGGTCGCGCTCCAGATGCTGGCGGATCTTTTCGCCCCGGATGAGGCCTTCGGAAGGTGGGACGATGAAATCGAGCAGCTTCTTGAAGGTGGCGCGGTCTTTGATTTCGCGGGCACGCTCTTCGAGCGCTTTGCCATCGAGTCCAGCCGCCCACAAAGCACCGACATAAGCACCCATGCTGCAACCCGCCACCGCTGCGATGGGGATGGCGTTTTCCTCGAGCACCTGGATCACCCCGGCGTGTGCCAGACCGCGGGATCCTCCGCTGCTGAGCACGAGGCCGATGCGCGGCGTGTTTTCTCCCCCTGAGCCGTGCTTTTGGCTTTCTTCAGCACGGCTCCATCCCCGAAACGGTGGACGAAGGTTGGCGTTCATGGCCTGCGTGGGTTGTTGGAGGCTTAGAACCACCCGCCCGGCAAAGATTCAAAAATCGGCTGACATCGCGAGCGCTCCTGCGCTAGCCTGCACCCATTCCCATGAGCACTCCCGAGGCCGGCAAACCGGTGTACAATGTCAAAAATCCCTGCATCGCGAAAGTGAAGCGCATGTTCGACCTCAGCGGCCCGGGGGCGCCGAAGCACACGGCACATTATGAGATCGACCTGGCGGGCAGCGGGCTCGAATACACGCCGGGGGATTCGCTGGCGGTGCAGCCGACGAATGATCCGCAGCTCGTCGATGACACGCTCGCGGCGCTTGGTTTCTCCGGCAGCGAGATCGTGAAGCATCCAAAGAACGGCAGCGAGGTCCCGATCCGCCAGGCGTTGATCGAGGCCACGCTCATCACCGAGATCGACAACAAACTCATCAAGGCCATCGTCGAGAAAACCGGCGGCAACACGCCGCTGGCGGAGCTTTCCCAGCCGGAGAAAAAGGAGGAACTCAAGAACTACCTATGGGGCCGCTTTGTGATCGACCTGCTGCTCGAAAATCCCACGGCGAAGTTCACGCCGGAGGAGTTCATGGCCACGCAGAAGAAGCTGAATATCCGCCTCTACTCGATCAGCAGCAGCCAGAAGGCGCACCCGGATGAAGTCCACCTCACCGTGGCCACGGTGCGCTACACCAGCCATGGCCGCGCCCGCGGCGGAGTGGCCTCCACCTTCCTCGCGGAGCGGGTGACGGTGGGTGAGACGCTGATCCCATGCTTCGTCAATCACGGCAAAGGTTTCCGCCTGCCGGAGCCGCACGAAGAGACGCCCATCATCATGTGCGGCCCCGGAACGGGTATCGCTCCGTTCCGCGCCTTTTTGGAGGAGCGGCAGGCCACGCAGGCGAAAGGCAAGGCCTGGCTGTTTTTTGGCGAGGTGAGCGAGAAGAGCTGCTTCTTCTACAAGGACGAATTCGAGGCCTGGCTGGCCGATGGCACGCTGACGAAG
>JBKCXA010000190.1:0-4255 GCA_046316935.1 Prosthecobacter sp. | reverse complement strand
TCGGTGTCGCGGCCTTGGAGGCTGGGGCCGGGCGTTTTCGCGCGGAGTTCGGTGAGGCGGTGGCCGCACATGGCGGTGAAGGCGTCATTCACCCACTGCACGCGACCATCGGGATCGCAAAGCACGCGGCCTTCGGCGCTGAATTCCATGCTACGGGCGGCGATCTGGGCGCTGACGCGGCTTTTCAAGGAGGCTGGGGGCGCCAACGAGACCGGGGCGGCGGCGGTGACGAGATGAGTGCCGACATCAGCCATGCCAAGGACGCAGTCGCGGAGTTCTTCGTGGTAATCGATCACGACATCAAAGTTCGCCCGTTCCTCGGGGTTCATCAAACCCGAGACGTAAAGAGTGGCCTGGTCCTGGAGAAAGTCGCTGAGCATGGTGTCTTGCGTGAAGTATCACTGTAAGCCGATACGCGGAGGTTTTTCAATTGGATGCAACGGAGCTGGCGGAAGTTTCAGGGCTGCCGTGGGGCTGGATGGAAGGTAAAATCATGAAGGGTAAAATGATGGGCACTGAAATGAATCATTTTACCCCTCATCATTTTACCACACCTCGCAGGACACGAGGTGGATGCTGGTTCAGCGCTTCATCTTCGAGAAGAACACCCGGGCGCTTTCCATGATGCCGTAGGCGGTTTCTTGCGGCGTGAGCTCGGAGGTCTGGATGCGGAGGTCGGCGAGGGCTTTGTAGAGGGGCTTTCGCTCGTCGAGGAGGCGGGTCAGTTTCGCTTTGGGGTCTTCCTCGCCGACGAGGAGGGGGCGGTCGTTGTTGTGGGAGGTGCGGCGGGCGAGCAGGGCGGGATCGGCATCAAGCCAGACGATGTAGCCGAGGTGGCGCAGCAGGGGCAGATTCCTCGGCTGGGTGATGATGCCGCCGCCGGTGGCGATGCAGCAGCCGCGTTTGCCGAGCAGGGAACGCAGCGCGGCGCTCTCGCGGAGGCGGAAGCCGGTCTCGCCTTCGGCGGCGAAGATGGCGGGGATGCTCTGACCGGCGGCTTCGACGATGAGCTGGTCGGTGTCGATGCACTGGAAGCCGATCATCTGCGAGACAATGCGGGCGACGGTGGTCTTGCCGCTGCCCATGAGGCCGATGAGGATGATGTTGGGCTGGCGGGGCAGGGGCGTGGCGGCCTCGTCGAGCACGGCTTGCAGGATGCTGCTGGCGAGTTCGGGGTCGTTTTGGACGGCGTCGAGGTAGGTGGGATAGCGTGGCTGCCAGCCGCTGGTGCGGAGCTTGGCGTTGGAGACAGGTTTGTGGCTCCAACCGCGTTTGCGATTGGGATCGGGATCGCGGGCGGGCGGCATGGCGAGCCCGAAAAGGCGGCAGAGGTCGAGGTAGCTGTCCCGCTGGGTGACTTTTTGGTCGTCGGCGATGTTGTAGATGCCGCCGAGCCGATGGGTGACGAGATGCACGAGGGCACTGGCGGCATCGTCAGCATGGATTTGGTTCAAATAGCGGCCCTGGCCGTCATTGCCTTCGATGGCGGATTTGCCTTCGAGGAGGTTTTTGAGCAAAAAGGAGCGTCCGGGGCCATAAATGCCGGCGAGACGACCGGCGCAGCCTCCGGCATTCAAAGCGAGGTTTTCGGCTTCGCGGAGCAAGCGGCCGGTTTCGCGGTCGGGATCGGCAAAGCTGGTCTCATCGACGGTTTCGCCATCAATCTGCGGGAAGACGCTGGTGCTGCTGGTGTAGAGCGGGAAGGCTCCTGGAAAGGCGGCGAGGAGGTGCCGCATGCCGTTCACGTAGACGCTTTGATACATCTCGGCTCCGCCGCGGCTGGAGCTGGCGCAGTGGATGAAGGCATCGACCTTCAGCGGGGTGATTTTCGCGGCGAGCTCGCGGACGGAGGTCTCGCTGGAGACATCGCAGGCCTCGACACGCCAGGGTTTGGCAGCGCGGAGTCGCTCCGTGGAGGCGGCGCTGTGTGTGAGGCCGATGACGGTGTGCCCGGCGGCATGCAGCAAATCGGCCGCACGTTCGCCCACGAAGCCGCAGCCTGCGATGAGGATGGTCATAGCGGCTTGCGGTGCTTTTGATAGTAGGCCACGAGGCCGTCCACGACGCCGCGGACGTAGTCCTCGACGGCGCTGGTCTGGAGACGCCCGGCGATGAGGGTACGGCCGACGAAATGACCGGCGAGCAGGCGGCGGTAGGTCTCCTCGTGGTTCATGACGAAGGGCTCGAGATAGACGACGGGGCAGTCGTAGATGCGGTTGGCGAGGAGGTTCCGCGCATAGACGGCGGTGTTGGCACCCGCACGGCGGGCATTCGGCGTGGTGTAAACGTAGGGCGGCAGGCCGGTGGCTTTGAGCAGGCCTTCGGCGACGGAATCGGCGAGGGGGATTTCCTCCTCGTGAATGCGGGAGAAGAGACGGTGGAACATCTCGAAGCGCACATCGGCCTGCTCGAGCTCGGCGGGCGAGTAGCAGCCGTTGACGAGGACATGGGCGTGGTTTTGCGGCGAGAACTGCGGCGCGGTGGCATTTCCCCAGGCTTCGGCGTTGTAATGGAGGCAGAGGACGAGGTCGGGCTTGATCTGCGTGTTCACCTTTTTGCCGCGGGCGTGGATCTCGCTGACGCGGTAAAAGAGCTTCTCGCTCTGCCACTGCACGGTGAGGAGCTTCGCATCGCCGGTGAGGCCGTCGTAGCCTTCTTTGGGGTCAGGGAAGCCGGCTTCTTTGAGGAGCTTCAAAGCGGGATCGCGAAGGGTGGCCGGGCGGGCTTTGGTGACAGGTTCCGCGTTTTCGCGGACGAGTGTCACATAGGCACCGAGGGCCTTCAGGCGCTCGGAGAGCGCGAAGGCGGTGACAAGGCTGAGGTCGCCCTCCTGGATGGATTCACCCTGCTGGAAGCTGAGAAAGCGCTCTTCGATGCGGCCGTAGCTGCCCCCGATGTGACCGGGATCGAGGGCGATGTGGAGATCGCTGAGCACGGGGCGGTCTTTGTATGGCTGCAATTCGCTGACGCGATGCCAGTGGCGGGTGCTCTCAGCGGGCGGCTTGGAGACGGTTTCCAGGTCGATGCGTGCTTCGGGGTTGGCGGGATCACCGGTTTGAATGAGGAGCGCATTGCCCTCGATGCGCCAGGCGGCGGGGAGCGTGGAATTGTCCGTGTAGATTTCCTTCAGCGCGGCCTCCAGCTCGGGGCGGGTCATGGTTTTCGCGAAGGCCTGGAGCTTCGACCAGTCCGGCGAATCACCGAGCGGGCTGAGTTTCGCGAAGCGGAGAATGGGATTCGGCGCGGCGGCGGTGCCGGGGGTGACATTTGCGGCATTGAGCGTCACAGCGGAATTCAGCGTGGCCGTCGCTGCGAGCGGGGGCGTCGGAGCGGGAGAGGCGGGCGACGCTGGCACGGGTGCGATGGTGGATTGCGCGGCCACCGTGCCTGCCAGCAGGGCGGCGGTGAGAAGGACGCGGGATATTTTCTCGATCATGGTGGCGATCCTAGCTTGAACCTGCCGGGCATCATCTACTAAATGCCGCCACAATGAACGAAGCAACGAACGACACGGCGGCACCGACGGATGACGGGCTTTTCAGGCTGCTTTTCCTGGGAGACATCGTGGGCGAGCCGGGCCGCAAGGCGGTGTCCCTGCTGCTGCCTTTGCTCAAACAAGAACTGAACCTCGATTTCATCGTCGTGAACGGCGAGAACTCGGCCGGCGGGCGCGGCATCACGCCGAAGATCGCAATCGGTCTCATGCGGGCCGGTGCGGCGGTGGTCACGACAGGGGATCACATTTGGGATCAGAAAGAAATCGTGCCCTACATGATCGACGAGCCGCGACTGCTGCGTCCGCTGAACTATCGCGAGGGCGCTCCGGGGCAGGGCTACGTCGTTTTGGACACGAAGAAGGGCAAGGTGGCGGTGGTGAACCTCCAGGGCCGCACGTTCATGGGCCAGCAGCTCGAAAATCCCTTCCCCGTGATCACCGAGTGCGTGGAAAAGCTGCGCCAGGAGACGCCGATCATCTTTGTGGACTTCCACGCCGAGGCCACGAGCGAAAAGGTGGCCATGGGCTGGCATCTCGATGGCAAGGTGAGCGCCGTGGTGGGCACCCACACGCATGTGCCGACGGCCGATGAGCGTGTTTTGCCGAAGGGGACCGCCTTTCAAAGCGATGCCGGCATGTGCGGCCCGATGGACAGTGTGATCGGCAGCCAGATCGAGCCGGTGCTGGAGCGTTTTCACACGCAGATGCCCACCCGCTTTGGCGTGGGCACCGGTGCCGTCAGGGTGAATGGTGCTCTCA
>JBKCXA010000189.1:0-3038 GCA_046316935.1 Prosthecobacter sp. | reverse complement strand
AAGATGAGCAGGGCGGAGATGGTGTAATACCAGAAGCCGGTGCTGAGTGTCATGGAGAGCGTCTGGATCCAGCCGACATCGCTGAAGAAAGAGGCGAGGATCTGCGTGGGGAAGAGCAGGATAGCCTGGGCGAAGATGATGGGCATCACGCCGGAATAATTGATCTTCAGCGGCAGATACTGCGTCTGGCCGCCATAGACTTTGCGACCGACCACACGCTTGGCATAGGTGATGGCGATGCGTCGCGTGGCCTGAGTGAGAGCGATGACACCGGCGATGACGATGATCATGAACGCGAGCAGGATGACGAGCTTCGCGGCACTGGTGGGGTCTGCGTCCGCACCGCCGACGTAGGTCTTCCACACCTGGATGAAGGCACCGGGAAGATCGGACACGATGTTCACACAGATGAGGATGGAGGTGCCGTTGCCGATACCGCGCTCGGTGATCTGCTCGCCGAGCCACATCATGAACATGGTGCCGGCGGTGATGGTGATGACGGCAGGCAGGATGAAGGTCCAGAAGCCGAAATTCGGCACCAGCGGACGCCCCATGGTCTCGATCGTCTGGCCGAGGCCCTGCATGAGGTAGTTCTGCTTCGGATCAGCGAGCGATTGCACGAGCATGAAGGCTTGGAACACGCAGAGAACGATGGTTGCCCAGCGGGTGTATTGCGTGATCTTCTGACGACCGCCTTCCTCACGGGCGAGCTTGGTCAGCGGCGGCCACACGGCGGTGAGGAGCTGCAGCATGATGCTGGCGCTGATGTAAGGCATGATGCCGAGGGCGAAAATGGCGCAGTTTTGCAGACCACCACCGGAGAAGATGTTCAGCAAGGCGGCGACCTGGGCACCGGCGGAGGAACTGTTCTCGGCCTTGTCGGCGATCCACTGGCTGAGCACGGTGGGATCAATGCCGGGGAGGGTGATCTGGGTGCCAATGCGCACGATCACGATCATGGCGAGCGTGAAGAGGATGCGTGAACGCAGTTCCGGGACTTTGAAGCTGTTGGCGAATGCGGAAATCATGGACGGCAGGTTGTCTTAGATGCGGCGATGGGCCTGTTTCCGAGAGCAGTGGATTAACACCGCGGAAACCGGCCCATCACGAGAGTGGTTGGGAATGAGGAGAAGCTTACGCGATGCTGCCGCCGGCCGTCTCGATCTTCTCACGGGCCGCGGCGCTGACTTTCGCGCCCTGGATGGTGAGTTTGCGAGTCAGCTCGCCGGTGCCGAGGACCTTGATCACATCGCAATTGCGGGAGACCAGACCAACGGTGCGGAGGGAAGCTTCATCGACGGTGGCACCGTCTTCAAAGGCTTCATTCAGGTCGCCGACATTGACGACTTCCGTGGCGTCCTGGAACAGGGCGTTGTTGAAGCCCTTCTTCGGGAGACGGCGATGCATTGGCATCTGACCGCCTTCGAATCCGGGGCGGATGCCGCGACCGGCACGGGCCATCTGACCCTTGTTGCCTTTGCAGGAGGTTTTGCCATGGCCGGAGCTTTCTCCGCAGCCGATGCGCTTGCGACGCTTGCGGGCGCCGGGGCGGTTGGTAGTGTCTTGGAGCTGCATGTAGATTTTAAAGTGTGAAATTTGACGTTTCGAGATTGAAAAAGCTCACAGAGCCTTCTGCTTCTTCTCGCGGCCACGGGCACGAAGGATCTCGTCGGGCTGGCGCAGCGTGCTGAGAGCCTGAAGGGTGGCTTTGACGATGTTGGCGTGGTTGGAGGAGCCGAGGGACTTTCCGATCACGTCCTTGACGCCGACACACTCGAGCACGGCGCGGGCCGCACCACCAGCAATGATGCCAGTTCCGGGTGAGGCGGGCTTCAGCATGAGGTCACCACCGCCATGACGGCCGACGATTTCATGCGGAATGGTTCCGTTGAGGATGTTGTAGCTCAGCATGTTGCGGCGGGAGCTCTCGGTGGCCTTCTTGATGGCATCGGCCACTTCGTTGGCCTTGCCGAATCCCCAGCCGACCTTGCCTTGCTGGTCGCCAGTGACGACGAGGGCGCTGAAGCTGAAGCGACGGCCGCCTTTGACGACCTTCGCGCAACGGTTGATGTGAACCACCTTCTCGATGGTGTCGCCGGAGCCGCGGGCGTCACGCTGCGGGGCAGCAGTGATCTGAGCGACGACTTCCTCGACGGGAACTTCGATTTCTTCGGTGGCGGGGGCTGCTTTTTCAGTGGCCATACAGTGCGATAAGGAAAAGGGCTGGTGTGCGGAGATTAGAACTGAAGGCCTTTTTCACGGGCGGCGTCGGCGAGAGCCTTGACCTTACCGTGGAAGGTGAAGCCAGCGCGGTCAAAGACCACGGCGGTGATGTTCTTGGCGGCGGCGCGTTCGGCAATGGCGGCGCCCACCTTGGCGGCGTGCTCCGAGTTTGCCTTGCCGGCGCCGTAGCCCTTTTCCTTCGTCGAGGCGGAGACAATGGTCTTGCCGGCCTCGTCGTCGATGATCTGGGCGTAAACGTTGGTGTTGGAGAAATAAACAGCGAGGCGCGGGCGCTGCGCGGTGCCGCCGAGCTTCTGGCGGATGCGCGAGTGAATGCGGGCGCGGATGGCTTTGCGATTGATGGTGGCCATGACGGTCGTGAAAACAGGAAAGAGGGTTTACTTGACGGACTTGCCGGCTTTGCGGCGGATGTATTCGCCCACATAGCGCACACCTTTGGCCTTGTAGGGCTCCGGCGGGTAGTAGGCGCGGATGTCAGCGGCGAGCTGGCCGACGACTTGCTTGTCGATGCCTTCGATGCTGATTTTCGTGTTTTCAGTGACGGTCACCTTCACACCTTTCGGGATGGGGTGGAGACGGTCATGGCTCTGGCCGAGCTGGAGATCGATGTTGGTGCCTTTCACCGCGGCGCGGAAACCGACGCCGTGGATTTCGAGGTCTCTTTTGTAGCCCTGGGACACGCCGACGATCATGTTCGTGATCAGGCGCTGGGTGGTGCCGTGGAGGGCGCGGACGACGCGGTCTTCGGAATCACGGGTGACGCTGATGCTTTTGGCATCACCGCTCACGGTGAC
>JBKCXA010000188.1:0-12642 GCA_046316935.1 Prosthecobacter sp. | reverse complement strand
CTTGGGCGTCGGTGAAGGTGCGGGCAGGAAGATGGCTGGCAAACGCAAGAAGGAGGCATGGAAGAAGGGCGGATTTCATGAGAAGATAGAGAGCTTCACCAAAAGCGTGTCAGTTGGTCAGGTTGATCTGAATCCCACATCAAACGAAACTTCAAGCCTTGGTATCCCTGCTGGTGATACCATTGATAAAAATCTTTTTCTGGTGGTAATGACAAGTCTGTAGCGACGTAACGTGGACTTGGATACTCTTTCAGCCTGAACATCGTGCCGAGAGGTGTCTTTTCAGGTAGGAACCGCGGATATTCAATGCCATCGGGAAGATCCTCGATCCTTGGACGCCACTTGCTCAGAGCCGGATCCAGACAGTCAGCAAAGCATGTGATATTGTGAAACGGCAATTCAACACCATCCAATTTTGCAGGCAAAAATTCCCCATCTGACTGCAAAATACCTATCAAGCGTTCATCGGCCAAAGACTGCGGAGTAAGCATGAACTCATTGGCAAACCATTGACGAAAGATTCCCACTGGGGCTGAAGAATCGTCGACTTCGAAGTCAAGTGTTGGCCAGTTCTCTCTTCTCGAACGTCCAAATGGAGTGAATTCCAAACTTCGAATGTTCCGATCACATGGGCTAACCGTCTGGAATGTGTCGGATCGAAAGGCAAGGTTGTAGATTTTCATATATCAAGGCCAACCATGTTCAGTTAGGTGAGCTGCAATTTTTTGCAACTGTGTGCGAAGGGCATCTGGATTACCTGCAAATGGCTCGAGCTGCTCTAGAACCCAGTCACTGTATCTTTTTGGAAAATGGGGTCAGGAAAATGGGGTCAGGGAAAATGGGGTCAGGGTGCAACTGGCTGACAAAACTTCCTGGGTATCGTTATCGCTCATTTTTGCGTCAGTCCTGGGGCTCCGCGTGAGCTACCCCTGTTGGCGGAAGCCGTCAGACCTCCCCGACGTGGGACGGCAATGGTTGGGAAGTGCTTCGCCCTACTGACCGAAGGCGGCTTGAAGAGGTCCGCATTAACCGGCCAGCGTCTTGTAAAGTGCCGCCGTTTTGCGGGCGACCGACCTCCAACTGAAGTGGTCCACGGCACGCTGGCGACCAGCGAGGGCCATGGCCTGGCGTTTCGGTTTGTCACGCATGAGCTCGTTGATGCCGTTCGCGAGGTCCTGGGCATACTTTTCGGGATGCAACGCCTCGAAGGGACTTTCGGTTTGCTGCTCCAGCGGAATCAAAAGACCCGTCTCGCCGTGTACGACGACCTCTTTGATGCCGCCGACGGCGCTGGCGACGACCGCGGTCTCGCAGGCCATGGCCTCCAGGTTGATGATGCCAAACGGTTCATAAATGGACGGGCAGCAGAAGACATCCGCATGCGAATACATGGCGATCTTTTCCTGCACCGGCAGCATCGCCTGGATCCACACGACGCCGGGTCGCTTGGCGCTCACGGCGGCCACCGCGGCCTCCATCTCAGCTTTGATCTCCGGCGTGTCAGGAGCGCCGGCGCAGAGCACCACCTGGAAGCCCGGATCGAGGTGCTCGATGGCGCGGACGAGGTGGATGATGCCTTTTTGCCGCGTGATGCGACCGACAAAGAGCACATACGGCTTCGTGGGATCGACGCCGTGCTTTTGCAGCACCTCGGGCGCTTCCACGCGGTGGTATTCATCGAGGTCGATGCCGTTGTGGATGACGTGAATCTTGTGCGGATCGAGTTCAAACAGGCGCAGCAGGTCCACCTTCGTCTCCTCGCTCACCGCGATGACGGCGTCGGCCATCTTCAGCGCGGTGGCCTCCAGCCAGACGGTGAAGTCATAGCCGCCGCCGAGTTGTTCACGCTTCCACGGGCGCAGCGGCTCCAGCGAATGCACCGTGAGCACCATCGGCACGCCGTAGTTCAGCTTGGCCAGGATGCCGCCAAAGTGCGAATACCAGGTGTGCAGATGCACCAGCGAGGCGTCGATGTTCTTCGTGTTGAAATCGAGACAGCGCTGCAAAGCTCCAAAGACTGACTTCAAATGAGCCGGGCAGGTCCAGTCGCCATTTTGCAGGCCGGTGCCCATGACGCGGAGGTTTGGCTGCGTGTCGTCCTGGTCGCCAAAGCAGCGCACCTCCACCTCCATGAGCTTTGCCAGCTCCTTGGAGAGGTATTCCACATGCACACCCGCCCCGCCGTAAATGTGCGGCGGGTATTCGTTCGTCAAAAACAAGGCTTTCATCAAGAGAGCCCCAGCATGTGGCGAGTGCCGCCCGCTCTTCAATGCGCATCTTCGCCCACTTTTTAGAAACCTCCGGCTGGAGAAGATGGTTGTCGGGAGGGCGATGTGCGTGTTTGTTCGCTTGCTCATGAGCCAGGACCGCACCGCCAAGATCACCCGCAAGACCGCCGAGACGGACATTGCCATCGAATTGAATGTCGATGGCTCCGGCAAGGCGCAGATCGACACGGGTGTCCCGTTTTTTGACCACATGCTCACGCTTTTCACGAAGCACGGCCTGTTTGACCTGAATGTGAAGGTCGTGGGAGACATCGAGGTGGACTATCACCACACGGTGGAGGACACCGGCATCGTGCTGGGCCAGTGCTTCCGCGAGGCGCTGGGGAACAAGGCGGGCATCACCCGCTACGGCTTCTTCCTGCTGCCGATGGATGAAACGCTGGCCGAGGTGGCCATCGACCTCAGCGGCCGCTCGTTCCTCAGCTACCACGCTCCGGAGCGTGTGGAGGCCATCGGTGGGGTGAACCGCTTCAGCTACCAGCTCGTGGAGGAATTCCTCCGCGCCTTTTCCTCCAGCCTGCTGGCCACGCTCCACGTCGAGATCCGCCGCGGGCGCGATGCGCATCACATGGCCGAGGCCATCTTCAAAGGTCTCGCCCGGGCGATGGACGCCGCCACGCGTCTCGATCCCCGTGTCACCGGCATCCCCAGCACCAAGGACGTTCTCTGATGATGAAACTGGGAGTGCTTGATTACGGCGCGGGGAACCTGCGCAGCGTGCTAAATGCCTTTGAGGCCATCCAAACTCACGCGGACCTCGTCACAAAGCCTTCGGACTTCGACGGCATCGATGTGCTCGTGTTTCCCGGCCAGGGTGCCTTCGGTGATTCGGTGCGCATTCTGAAGGAACGGAACCTTTGGCAGCCGCTCAAGGATTGGCTCGCCGCGGGCAAACCCTACCTCGGCATCTGCCTGGGCTATCAACTGCTGTTTGAAAACAGCGAGGAATGCCCCGGCGTGGAAGGTCTCGCGGTCGCCAAGGGCAGCGTGCGAAAATTCGATGCCGCCAGCGGGCTAAAAATCCCCCACATGGGCTGGAATGTGGCGCAGTGGGCACCTGAGCACGCCGCGGTGTGGGCCGGGCTGCCGAATCCCACGCACGTCTATTTTGTGCACTCCTACTACCCGGAGGTGCAGGATGAGTCACTGGCGCTCTGCCGCACCGATTACGGCACCAGCTTCATCAGCGGCATCGCGCGGAAAAATCTCGTCGCGGTGCAATTCCACCCGGAAAAGAGCCAGGAGGCCGGCCTCACGCTGCTGCGCAATGCGGTGAAGGTGCTCGGCGTTTCAGCGTAAACCTACCCCGTCCTGCCATGAGCGATCTCGCCGACCGACTTCAGGCCATCCGCGAACGTCTCCGCACCGCCTGCGAACGTTCCGGACGTGAAACCAGCTCGGTGGACTTGCTGGCGGTATCGAAGACCTTCCCTGTCGAGGCCATCCGCGAGGCGGTGGATGCGGGGCAGCTTCTTTTTGGTGAAAACAAAGTGCAGGAGGTCCTGGCGAAGGCTCCCGAACTGCCCTCGAAGCTCCGCTGGCATCTGATCGGCCATTTGCAGTCGAACAAGGTGCGCAAAATCCTGCCGCTCGTGGATGCGGTGCACAGCGTGGACTCCCTCGACCTCGCCCGCGACATCCAGCGCATCGGTGGTGAGCTGGGCCTGTTTCCGAAAGTGTATCTGGAGGTGAACCTCGCCGCGGAGAGCACGAAATACGGCTTCAAGCCCGCCGAGCTGCGCGAAGGCGCTCTCGATGCGCTGTATGAGATGGACCGCCTGCACATCCAGGGCCTCATGTGCATCCCGCCCTTTGATCCGATGCCGGAAAAGACGCGCCCTTACTTTGCCACGCTGAGAAACCTCCGCGATGAACTGGAAAAGCTCGGCGGCGCTCCACTTCCCAAGCTCTCGATGGGCATGAGCCACGATTTCGAGGTCGCCATCGAGGAAGGTGCCACCCTCGTGCGTGTCGGCAGCGCCATCTTTGGCGAGCGAACCTATGCCAAGGCATGAGCGAGGCGGAGACAGCGCAGCGGGCCGATAAATGGCTGCATCACGTGCGGGTCTTCAAAACCCGCTCCCTCGCCACCCAAGCCTGTGCGAAGGGAAATGTGACGCTGGATGGCCAGCATGTGAAGGCCTCGCGGGATTTGCGCCCCGGCGATGTCATCGAAGTCGTGCGCGGCGATCTACGTCTGCGGCTCAAAATGCTCGGCGCCCCCTCCCAGCGTCTCGGTCCGCCGCGAGTGGCGGCGTTTTGTGAGAACCTCACGCCGGTGGAATGGATTCACAAAGCCTCCGAGGCCCGTCGCGAGAAAAAACTCATCACGCCGCCCGAGCACGAGCAGGTCACGAAGCCAAACAAGAAGCAGCTCCGCGAGCTGCGGGAATTCTGGCTGGCACAGCACGGTGAGTGATACATTATCCGCTCTCTCGATGCTCACCGATTACCACACTCACACGCCGCTCTGTCTTCATGCCGAGGGAAACCCGGTGGACTATGCCCGGCATGCGAAAGCCATCGGCCTTGCCGAAATCGGGCTGTCCGACCACAACCCGATGCCGGAGATCTACGACAACTGGCGCATGCCTTTGAGCGACCTTCCGCGCTACTTCGATCTGGTGCAGGAGGCCCGCGAGGCTTTGCCAGGGTTCCCGATCCGGCTCGCCCTCGAGTGCGATCATCTCGAAGGCTATGGCAAATGGATCGATGAGACCGCCGGCATGGCGGAGTGGGATTACCTCATCGGCAGCGTGCACTACATCCACGACGGCGTGGCCGTGGATGATCCGAAGCATGTCTCACGCTGGCAGAGCGCCGCGGACATCGAGCACATGTGGGGCATGTATTGGAAGCTCTATGAGCAGATGATCCGCACGAAGCAGTTCGACTTCCATGCGCACCCGGACCTCGCGAAGCGCTTCGGCCTGCGACCCGCCGGCGATCTCCGCCGTTACTACGAACCCGTCATCCAGGCGCTCGTCGATACTGATGGCGTGCTCGAGGTGAGCACCGCCGGCCTGCGCAAGGACGTGCGCGAGATCTACCCGGCCCGCGAGATGCTGGAGATGGCCTTTGCCGCCAAAGTGCCCATCGTCATCAATTCCGACGCCCATCTGCCCACCGATGTCGGCGTGGATTTCGACAAGGCGCTCGCCCTCGTGCGCGGTGTCGGCTACACGACCACGCTGCGCTTTGAGAAGCGGCAGAGGAAGGTCGTGCCGCTGCCGGAGCGCTGGCCCCTTTCTTAAACCAACTGGCATACCAGTTGCGCACTCTGGCGGTGGTGATACTACCTCGCCCGCGATGAAACTCTGCCTCCTAGTTCTTTTTTGCGCCGCCCTGCCTGCCAGCGCCATCGCCCAGGCGGCCGCCGCTGACCTGCCCAAAGCCCCCGAGCCGGTCGAGAGCATCCTGCGCCTCCAGCTCTTCCTCGATTCCAAGCTCTTCGGCCCCGGCAAGGTCGATGGCCGTCCCGGCGAATTCACCACCAAGGCCTTGAAGCGCTATCAAAAGGCCAATGGCATGCCGGAGACGGAGATTGACGCTCACTCGCTCGATCTGAGCAGCATCGCGGAGCTTTACACCACCTATGCCATTCGTGCGGAGGACCTGAAATTCATCGGCAGCCTGCCCGGCAAGCCTTCGTTGCAGAGCAAAAAGAAATACCTGCCTTACGATTCGGTGCTCGAATTCCTCACCGAGCGCTTTCACACCTCCCCTGAGCTCATCGAATACCTCAACCGGCCGATGAAAATGAGCGCCTTGAAGCCCGGCGACAGCGTGAAGGTGCCGAACGTGGTCGAACCTTTCCAGATCGAGCTGCTGGAGCCGGTGCCCGGCCTGCCGGAGGTGCCGGAATTCGCCAGCCGCGTCATCAAGATCGACACGAAGGAAAAGCTCCTCGGCCTGCATGAGGGTGAAAAACTCCTCGCCAGCCTGCCGATCACACCGGGCAGCGGCCACCTCGCCACGCCGCCCGGCACCTGGAAGATCGTCGGCATCGTCCAGATGCCCACCTTTCGCTGGGACGCGGGTGTGTTGAACTACGGCGTGCGCACCTCGAACTTCTACGAGTTGCCCATCGGCCCGAACAACCCCGTCGGGATCATGTGGATCGGCCTCAGCAAGCCCGGCATCGGCATCCACGGCACGAATCAGCCGCAGACCATCGGCCGAAGTGCCAGCCACGGCTGCATGCGCACCGCGAATTGGGACGTCATCCGCCTCTCCAAGATGATCACCAAGGGCCTGCCCGTCATCATTGAGGGACCTGCCCCCACGCCGCGCCCGGTCGTCGTCGCCAAAAAAGAGCCGGCGAAACCCGCCGCCCCGGTGGCCGCCCCGCCGCCACCTCCTCAAGGAAAGAAGTGGTTTCAGTTTTGGAAGAAGTGAGAGGCCGCGCCCTCCATGCCAGGCGAAAAACGAGACTCTGGCCGCACGTTGAAGGTTCATCCACGCCTCCCCCTATGAACAGCTCACGCCTTCTCCGCCTCGCCCTTGCCGCTGCCTTGCTTGTCATGCTGCCATCCTGCGGCACCGCCTTTCGCAAGGCCTGGAAGGCCGCGCCCACATCGGAAGGTGTCGCGGGTAAGTGGGAAGGCACCTGGCTGAGCGCCGTGAACGGGCACACCGGCACGCTGAAGTGCGTGGTTTCCCCGTCCAAAGGCCAGGGAGATCATGAATTCTTCTACCGCGCCACCTGGAAGACGATCCTCAGCGGCAGCTACAAGGCCCTGCATCACGTCGAGAAGAAAGGCAGCACCCTGGTCTTCAAAGGTGATCACCAGATGCCCGAATGGGCCGGTGGCAAATATCATTACGAGGGCACCATCAAGGGCGATTCATTCAGCGCCTGCTACGAGTGCGCCCTCGACCGCGGCACCTACACGATGAAGCGGGTGAAGTAACCGCGATCACGGTCCGATCAGCACGATCGGTCCCTCGCCCTTCGGCACTCCGCCCTCTTTCTCGACGCTCAGGGCAAACTTCGAGGCATCCGTGACATCGGTGACAGGCTTGAAGTCCACCTTGGCAAAGCCGCTGGTGTCCACCCGGACGATACCGGCATCGACGGGGACCGGTTGCTTCGGATCGACGACCCAGAGCTGGTAATCTTTGCCCGCCTCGACTGGCGGCATTTTTTCGAGCTTGAGCACGCCCTGATGCTTCTCGCTGTCCCACACGACCACCGCCACGCCCTGCTTGTAGGCATCGACGGAGCTTTGCAGCGTGGCGATGCGCATCTGGGCCAGCGCATCGCGTTTTTGCAGCACGGCGATCTCGCCGTTCAGAGAGGCGATTTGCTTCTCCAGTCCTTCGCGCTGCTCGGAGGCCGTTTTTTGGGCTTTTTCGACTTCGGCGGCGGTTTCGGCGCTGGCAAAGGAGAGATCAGTCTGGAGCTTGTCACGTTCCATCCACAGCCAGGCGGATGAGGCGGCAAAGGCTGCGGCCGCCGCCCAGCCCGTGAAGGTCCAAAAACCACCCCCACCGGTCGAGTAGGCCACGCCAGCACCGTTGCGACGTGAGCGGACCTTGGCACGAATGCGGCCTTTGAGGGCGGAAGGCGGCGCGAGAGGCGCGACGGCCCCGGCCAGTTGCGCCGCCGTGTCTTCGAGCTCGGCGCAAAGATCCCGCAGGGCACGATCACGGATCGTCACGCCATCCAGCGTGCGCTTTTCATCGCCTTCGAGCATGCCGAGGGCGTTCAGAGCGGCCAGCTCCTCAAATCGCTCCTCCATCACGGCCTCCCTTCAGCAGGTCCCGCAGGCGCATGAGGCCGCGGCGGATGTTGGTCTTCACCGTGCCCAGCGGCATGCCGAGCGTCTCGGCGATGACGTGATGAGTGAGCCCTTTCAAAAACGCCAGTTCCACAAGCGTGCGCTGGTCCGGCGGCAGTTCCTGGAGGGCGCTGCGGACGATTTCCGCCCGCTCGCGGGACTGCACATCCTCGTCCGCACCGGGGAGCATGTCATTATCACCCAGCGTGGCATGTTCCAGCGTGGCAGCCTCGACGAGGCGCGTGCGGCGTCCCAGGGCACGCATGCGGTCGATGGCCTTGTTGCGGAAAATCATCACGGCCCAGGTGAAGGCCTTTGCGCGGGAGGGATCGTAGCTGGCGGCGTGGTCCCAGAGCTGCACAAAGCCATCCTGCAGCACATCTTGCGCGTCTCTTTCGTCATGCAGCATCTGCCGCAGCAGGCCGTAAAGGCGCGGTGCGAGGCGGTCGTAGAGGATGTCAAAAGCACGCGAATCCCCGCGTGCGACACGCTGGAGCAGTTCTTCCTCGGTGGGTTCGTCCGGACTCATGGGGGAGGGTTTCGGGCGGCCGACGGCGCGAGGACTCGACGAGACGAGGCTTCCACGCCGGGCGGTGCCACCCGGGGACGACTTCCATGACAGAGCTTCTGTGATCACACAAGTTTTTGCGTCATCGAAGCTGCTCTGGATTCACTCAAATCCCCTCCACCTCCACCAGCCTGCCCTGGCGGGTGAAAAGCAGCTCGCAGCTCACTTTTTCCAGCGGCAGGCCCGTCAGCAGGGCGATGGCCTGCCGGTAGAGGGCGATTTGCGGCGCATAACCCTTCATTTTTTCCTCCAGCGCCCCCTCGGCGGAGAGGTCGTCCGTCTTAAAGTCGATCAAGCGGGCGAAATCACGGCCCACGATGACGCGGTCAAAGGTGCCGCTGATCCAGTTTCCGTTGTGGATCATGTCAAAGGAACGCTCACGCCAGACCTGCGCCTCGGGTGACGGCTTGGTAAAGACTGCCACCAATTCTGGCGAGGCGAGCACCTCACGCACCATCCTCAAAGCGATCTCCTCCACCGGCTCGCCACGCAGCAGGCCGCTTGCCGCCCACAGCGGCTCCAGCACGCTCAAGTCGCGATCCCACTCCACCCGCGCCAGCAGCTCATGCACGAGGGTGCCGAGACGGCGGCCCGGTTCTCGCCCCTCGCTGAAGAGCACGCTGCCTTTGACCTGAAAATCCTCCTCGCCGGAGGGCGTCACCCGGCGTGGCATCGCCTGATGGCGGCGCAAAAGATCACCGAGAGGCTCGCGGGCCTTCGCATCAGCCTGAGCGGCCGTTTTTGCCCTCGGCTCAATGCCGGCAAACCAGGCCGGGTTTCCCGTTTCCCACTCGATTTGAAAACCATCCCGCTCCACCGCCGCGCCGCTGCGCAGCATGCCGCGGAGGAATTGGGCCTCGTTCACCGAGGTGGAGGTTTTCGGCGGCGGTTTAGCCACGAGATACAGGCCGCGCTTCGCCCGCGTCATCGCCACATAGAGGCGGCAGAGCGATTCGAAGCCCGCACGCTGCTTCGCGGCCTCAAACTCGGCCCGCAGCTCGTGGTGCATTGGCAGCAGGGCACGCGGCGGCTCTTGAAGAACCCACGATATGCCCGCGTCATCACGGTTCACCACCAGTGAGCGAGGCCGCACGAGGTTCATCGCATCCCCGCTCACGCCGGGAAGGATCACCACATCGAATTCGAGACCCTTGGACTTGTGAACCGTCATCACCTGCACGGCCTGCGCCGCTCCGCCGCTGCTCATCGGCGTCTCTCGGGCATGCTGCAGGAAGGCATCGATGTCCCGCGAGCCACGCGCATCAAACTCCGCCGCGATCTCGCCAAACTGCCGCAGGCGACGCTCGTGAAAGGCATCCATCGCTGGCAAAACCTCCCGCAGATGCCGCGTCCACACCTCCGTGAAACCGATGAAGCCCTTCTCAAACACGAGCGATCTCACCTCCGCCATCGTCGCGGGCTGCGGCTCGATTTTTTCACGCAGCGGCGTCATGCGCAGATGCTCGCGAGCCATCGTGTCATCGGGATGAGCGGCGTATTGCAGCAGCGAAAGCAGCGCCAGCGTCACCGCATTGTCCGTGGCGGGATGCTGCTGGGATTCGCACACGATCTCCATGCCCGTCTCCGCCCGCAGCGTGTCCGCCATCTCATTCGCATCGCTGTTTCCGCGCACCAGCACCGCGCAGCTCAGGCCGAGCTCGAGAGGCCGCAGTTGCTTCAGCAGGGCCGCCACCACCTGCGCAGGCTCCTCGTCCTTCGGCGTGCAAAGCAGCGCCGCATGCCCGGCGAGGTCCTTGTTCCGCTCCGCCGCCCGATGAAGCTGAAACTCAAAGCCCTTCGTGCACCCCGTGACGAGGCTTTCCATGCCGTCGGCCTCGCCAAACACCGCGTTCACCGCGTCGAGCACCGCCGGGGCGCTGCGATACGAGCAGCTCAGGCTCTCGCGTCGCAAACCCTCCTCACCACCTTCACGATGCGGCCACGTCGCCAGCACCTCGTCAAACAAGCCCGGCTCCGCCTGACGCCACAGATAGATCGACTGCTTCGGATCACCCACCGCGTAAAAGCTGCGTCGTCCCGCATCATCCTGCATCACCTCGTCCACGAGCCCTTTCACCACGCCCCATTGCACGCGGCTGGTGTCTTGAAACTCATCGAAAAGCCAGTGCTCGTATCTCGAATCGAGACGGAACCACAGCTCCGCGTCCTCGTTTTGCAACCAGTCCGAAGTGCCCGCCGCCTTTGCCAGCAGCCGCTGCACATCCGCAAAGGACAATCTCCCACGACCCCGCACCCGCCGCGCATACTCGCTCTCGTAGAGCTCCATCAGCGCCGCCATGCCCGTCGTGCGCTGCGCCCGGCAGGCCAGCTCGCGATGCAGGATCGTGCGGGCCAGCCGCATCCAGACCTCACGCAGCATGCCATCGAGCTTCACCTTCTTCCGCGCCCAGTTGATGACCGAGGAGCCCTTTTCGAGATCCGGCCATGCCTCGCCTGTTTTCTCCAAAAAGAACTTCAAGCGCTTCCCAAAGCTCGTGCCCGGCTCCCACGTGCTCAGGTCGCTCTCCAGCTCTTCGAGGAACTTGATGCCCTCATCATTCTCCGGCTGAAAAGCACGGCGCAGCGCCTTCACAGCCTCCGCCAGGCTTTCTTCGCCTGCTGCGAGGCCCGGCACACGGCCCCAGCGGGCCGCCGAATCGCTCTCCAGCCAGGTGTCGTGATGCGCCTTGATCCAGCCTTCGAGGCTCTCACCCGCGCCGCGTTCCTCATGGCCAAACGTCGCCTGCTTGTAGCCTTCCAGCAGCGCCCGCGCCGTTTTGCCATCCTGCTCCGCATGCACGCGTTCCAGCAGCGCCTCCAGCGCCTCACGCTGCGCCTGCCTCGTCTCATCCTCCGCCATCACGCGAGCCCCCAGCGGCAGCCCCAGCTCCAGCGGAAAGCACGCCGCGATGTTCGCGAAGAAGCTGTCCATCGTCCCCAGCCGCAGCTTGTGCAGGCGACGCGTCACCGAGCGCAGCAGCTCGCCGAAGGCCACCTTCTCCGGCGGAGCCGGGCGCAGCCCGTCCAGGTAGCCCTGCGCGTTTCCCGCCTGCGCCATCGCCGAGAGCTGGCGCAGGATGCGCTGGAAGAACTCGCCCGCCGCCTTCCGCGTGAAGGTCATCGCCGCGATCTCCTCCGGCCGCTGCCCCAGCGCCAGCAGATGCACATGCCGCCGCACCAGCTGGAAAGTCTTCCCAGACCCCGCCGATGCCGAAACGAGTATGTGCCGCATGCGCTCCATGTCAGAAACGAGTGTGCGCGGCCCCGCCCGCGTGGCAAACGCTCATGCGTGCAAGCCAGGATGAAATACACACGCAGCTCCCAAAGCGCGGAGATTGACCCCGTGCGGAACGTTCTCCACGATCATCCCACGCCCTTCCATGAACCGACGCACCTTCCTCAAGCACTCCGCCCTCGCGACCACCGCGGTGATGACCTCGCCAGCAGCCCAGGCACCGGTCGCCTGCGGCCTGGGCATCAGCACCTACGGCCTGCAATCCCTCGATCTGGAATCCGCGATCAAGCGGGTGGCTGCGACGGGCTATGATTGTGTCGAGATCACCGCCTTCGAGGGCTTCACGGGCGATCCGCTGCTGGTTTCCAAGGAACGGCGTGCGGGCATTCAAAAGCTGCTGGTGGATCACAAACTGCGGCTGTGTGCCCTCATGGCAGATCTGCATCCCAACGCCGACGACGCGGTGCATGCGAAGCAAAAGGACTCGCTGAAGCGAATGGCGGAGATGGGGCATGATGTGGCCCCCAAGCAACCGCTGCTGATCCAGACCGTGCTTGCGGGCAAGGACTGGGAGACCTCGAAGATGCTCTTCCGCGACCGTCTGGCCGATTGGGTGAAGGTGGCGGCGGAGATGAAGTTCACGCTGGTCATCAAACCGCACCGCATGCAGGCCATGAGCCGCCCCGAGGATGCGATCTGGCTCTTCAAGCAGCTCGGCGAACCGAAGCAGCTCCGCATGATCTACGACTACAGCCACTTTCACCACCG